>JAMWDC010000128.1 GCA_023819025.1 Candidatus Omnitrophota bacterium
CACGCGGTTGTCCTGCGCCAGACGAACGGCTACGGTCCGGGTATGCGCGAAGGCAATTTCCCGATGAATATGATCGGACTCCTCATGCGGGGCAAAAAGGTAGGTGGATCGGACCATACGCGCGATTTTATTTATATCGAAGACGCCATCCATGCGATTGTGGCGGCAGGCCGCAAGTTAGAAAACAATGAATTGGATGAAAATATGCGTCTTTTGGTGTCCTCGGATGAAGGGCCGAAAACGATGAGAGAGGTTGTTGAAGAGGTTGTGAAACATTTTCCGGACGTCCCCCGTGATTTCTGGTTTGATGAAACAGCTGGAGATGTCCGACACCTTGACGACATCCCAGTTCTTCAAATCCCCTCGCTTAATAATGCGCGTGCCAAGGAACTACTTTTTGAAGGACGGCCCTTGGTGTCATTCCAGGAGGGGATTCGGCGTCTGGTTGAGTTTGCAAAAGGTGAATTTGCCCGTAGACGTTCGGAGGTCAGGACAGCCGTTACATCCAGGGGCAAGATCGGGATTAAGGCCGAGGTGAAATTTCAGGATGAGCGTGTGGTGGTTCGGGCGCCGCTGATTGAGCCGAAACGAATGAGCGAGGGCATTGCGGCGAAACAAGAAATGCAGCTGAATCGTTTGAAATACCGCATGTTCCTCCGAAGTATCCGGCGAGCCGAAGCGCTCGGTATTGATTTGGAGCGCGAACTGGTGGCGTTTGCGCAAAATGAGGAAGTGCTGAAACGTCTTGGTATCGGAACGCCTGCAGCGGCGTTAGATCAGGGTTATTATTTAGTTCAATATAAATCCCAATACGGTATGTCCTACATCCGGCAGTTACTCGCGAAGCGTGCCGAAGATGTCCGGTTAGTCATCTTTGCCTCGCCTGAAGATGTCCGGGATATCAAAGCGAAATACGCAAGAGAACTTAAAGATCTTGGCGAATCCTTCCTTGTTCTGCCTGAAACAGAGCTTCAGTCGTATGCCGCAGACTTGGTCCAAAGACGCGAGGTCGCGGGCGTTCAGATGATTCAGATTCGTACGGATAGGCGTGCTGAGACCTTGAACCGTGATCTCGTGAAAGCGGCCTTGCTCGGGGCGGTAGATCTTGCCATCGGCAGAATTGTGATTGCCTCCGATCAACCTGTGACTGGGGCACAAGAGTTGACCTTCTACGACGTCGTGATCGCGACCTTTGAAGCAGCCCGTCAGACCGCAATCAGCGCATAATCTTGTGAAAAATACGCAGAAATTCACGCGGAACTACGCAAAAAGTTTTGTACATTTTCGCGTAAATTTTCGCGTTGCTTTGCGCTTTTTGGAGTTTACGCCTGCTATATTTTGATCGCGATTGTATTTTTCAATAATGCACATAACCCCTCGTCATTTGAAAAGTTACGGTTCATGTGTTAACTTTTAACATCTATTTTAAAAATTCAGAATAAGAGTCTTATATAACTCGTAGAACTCGCGGGTGAGTGCACAACGTTATGTTTATGGCAAAGAAAAAGTGGTTGGCTAAAATTGCGGTGTTTGTCGCGGTGGTGTTTAGTTCGACAACTGCAATTGTGGATCCGTCGGTCTTTGCCCAATCCATTGAAGTCGGTTTATTCCGCAACAGCCAAGAAATTTTCGAACCTGTTTTGCCCTTTGAGATTCCGGCCGAACTGGGAAAAGTGAAGGGATACTTTAATCCGCTGACCTTAGCGGATGATGAATCTGTTTCATCGATGCCTTTCGTAATCCATATTCAGGATGCGCACGCCAATCCTGATGCCCAATACAAAATCAGCAGCATTCTTTTCCATATTTACCAGAACATTCAGGCAGACGTTCAGAATCCCTTGCTTGTGGCGTTGGAGGGTGCTCAGGATGCCATCCATCCGGAATACCTTAATTTCTTCCCGGAATTTCCTGGAGTGAACCAAGCCATTGTCCGGGACCTTGCGGCGAAAGGTGAAATCACCGGTGCCGAGCTTTTCGCGTGGGAGGCGTACCAAAATAAAGACAGATCGGCCAGGATCATCGGTGTCGAAACGCCGGAAATCTACCGGGAAAATCTTTATCGCTACCGCTCGCTTCTTGTGAAGCGGGACGAAATCGAAGGCATGCTCGCGCCGCTCCGGAACGGACTTGAGATCGTCCAATCTAGGATCCTTTCTCCGGATCTTAAGAGTTTTATCCGTGAAAGACAGCGGCGCAAATACGGCAATTACGGGACCGGGATGAACCAGCCGCAGTATGCCGCCTACCTTATATATTTAGCCGCCCAACTCAACCGCAGACTTGGGATCAATCTTTCGGACCCGATCGAGCAGATCCGTTTTCCTAATTTGGTCCGGGTCCTTGCCATGGACCAGCTTGAAAAAGATTTCGATCCGAGACAGGTGGACGAGGTCCGGCATGAACTCCTCGGAAAGCTGGAGAAACTTGCGAGAACCCGCGAGGAAAGGGACCTTGTTCGTGATTCCGCCCGATTGGAAACCCTGAAGAATCCCCGCGCGTACTGTGAGGCGTTGTGGCGGTTTGCCGAGCATCGCGGGATTTCGTTGTCCGGGTATAGGGACTTTCTGCAGTGGGCCGGGCTCGTGATCCTCCGTTCGGAGATCGATTCCGAGGGGTTATTTGAGGAAGTCGAACTTCTGGAAGGATGGCTATTCGGAAAACTCATCAAGACGGACGACGAGAAAAAACTTGTATTATTGCTGGATGATTTTGCCCATCTTGAAAAACTCCTCCGCTTGGAACTGACACGCGAAGAATACGTACGGGTGCGTGAGAAGCGGAATCGGATTATGCCGCGATCGATTCTCAAACGCTTGGACGGATTATTGGGCCGTCATTCCGAGTTCCGAAGGCAATGTCGTCATCCTGAGGTCCAGTCCCCAATCGATTCTTTTATCAACGCGAGTCTTGAATTTTACAAAACGGCAGGTGAACGGGACCGTCATCTCATTGAAAATACCCTTAAAGAATTCTCCAAATTGCAAACGGAACAATCCGGGATCCACGGTTCAACCCCGCGCTTGGTGGTCCTCGTGACCGGCGGGTTTCATACCTCCGGTCTTTCGGAGGAAATGAAGAAACGCGGGATCGGCTATGCGGTCATTCAACCGAATATCGTGAAAATTGACAATGGCGAAAACTATCATAATACGTTGCGTGATAAAAATGCCGACCTTTCGGCCTATTTTGACCAGCATTCCCTTTCCAAACAGGAGGCGCTTTTCTTGAAGGGGATCCTGGAAACCGCGGTTCCGCTTCTTTGGGAAAAGGGAAAAGTATCTTACTCGAGGATTGGCTTGCAGATCGCAAAGGCTATCAATCGCCACCCGGTCTTATCCAAATGTCTCTGGGCACGCGCAAAGTCCTCCAAGGATAGTTCATCCATGAAACTCAGTTTAAAGTCCACGAAGATTTCGAATCAGACTACAGCCACTTCGTTCGGGGTTCAGGGCGAACCGACCCAAGCCGTGATCGATGCCGTACTTTCCGGAATGAATTATCGTTTTATGCGCCAACCCATCGGCCGTGATGGAGTGTTTGTTGGCACCAACGGTGCTTCTGCCGATACGATTTTCACGTTCGGTCCTGCCTTGGGCAATGGTATGCGTGTACGGCCCTTAATGCGAAGCGTTTCACGTGGGATGGTTCCCAGAAGGCCCGAAAAGCCTCAATCGCCCGCCGTCGGGGAGCAGAAATTACGCTCCGAGATGCGTCAAATAACCTGGGCGGATATTCAGCCTCTGGTCGAGGAAGCAAAAGATGAATGGGCTTCTGTGGAAGGTATCGGTGCCGCCCGGCGTGAGGAGGGGTATCAGACTGCGATGGCACGGCTTGCGGAAGATACCGGCCAAAAAAATTCCCAAGAGGTTTTTCTTGAGATCTTGAATCACCCGTTCATTGCAGCGGATCAAGAGGCCGTCAAACAGATGGTCCGTCTTGCCGCGTTCGGGAAAGGCCATACGATTCAGCGTTTTCTGGTTTTGAGTGACGAAGGTAAGAAGAATTTCATCAACGATCTCAAAGTGTATTTGCGTTTTCATCTTGTGAAGGCGGAGACATTACATCAAAAGTATATCGTTCGCAAGGAACCACCATTCCGCCTAAACGTTACACCCGAGACTGTCGAGGCGCCAAAAACCATAACCATTGACGAAAACCTGCCGGCAGATTATCCCGGCATGCTTACACCGGCACAACGGGCGGAGTACGAAGCTGCCGGACGTGTCTTGTTTGAAAGCGGTCAAGTAGGAATAGTTCAGCCTGCGGGCGGCACTGGGGCGCGGCTTAATTACCCGCATCCAAAAGGGCTTTTCCCCCTCTCTTTAATTGAAAAGAAACCACTTTTTATTACCTTTGCCTCCCAGATGCGTGCGATGGAGGAACGTTACGGTCGCCCCATTCCATGGGTTGTTATGACCAGCGAAGCCGGGCACAATCATGAAAAGACGACAAGGTTTTTTGAGGAGGGCATCACTCGGAACGGGAACGAGGTCCGTTTCTTCGGTTTGCAGGATATCGAAGCCGTAGTGTTTCCGAAACAGAGGGAACTCCCGACCATGCAGGATAACGGGGAGCTTATTGTCCGTCCTTCACCCATGGTCGAGGATAAGTTAACCAAGCATCTTAGGCCCTATAATCCAGAAAACGACGGGGAAGCGCCGTATCACGAAGGAGAATTCGAGATCGGCGGCTTCGGTCATGGCGACATGAATGATTATATCCTTCGGGACAAGGAAGTGATGGAAGCAACTTGGTTCGTTAAAGACTTGGGGGCGCCCCGAGGGTATCGACGCATGGACGGGAAGCTCAATGTTTATCAATGGCTCAAGGGCAAGGGTGTCGAATATCTTCAGTTCATCCAAGTGGATAACCTTCTTGCGATTGCGCAGCCGGTTGCTTTCGGAGTACATTTAGCAAGTTACAACGAGATTAAAGCGGCTAACAACGGGGTATTTCCTGCGAATGTAGAACACGCGACACCGATTATTGTAGCCAAATACCCGACGGAGAAAGTCGGCATGGTTGCACAGGTAGAGGGGAAGGATGTTATTTTGGAATACAATCAAGTGCCTTCGGATACCACGTATATTACCTATGCATATGTGATTCAAGGGATGCCTGAGGAGAAAGAGCCCATTCTTCTTCAGAAAATAGACGATCGTATTGTAACGTGTACTTTCGACGAGTGGACGACTCAGTTAGAGACATTCAAGCAGGAGTTCGTGCGCAAACATCACAACGAGCCGTTGAAAAAAGACATCGAAGACTATCACCAAAAGCATCTGGTGGAGCTTGAAAAGCAGCCGTCGTCTGTAACAACAATTTGGCATAAGGGACATCGAGTGGACCGGAGCCGCTTACTCCTTTGGCTTCGAAACGGAAATCTAAATGCACACATTTGGACCTTTGACACATTAAATTGGCAAGGTGAGTTGCCGGTCGTGGTGGATCAGGGTAAGAAAGTTCATTCAATCGGTCCAGACGGGAGTTTTCAAGAGTATGCCCGCAACAAGTTCGAAATCCATGTGTTTAACGCACCCAAGAAAGGCGTTGTCATGGAAACCACTCGTCCGGAGGGTTTTGCGCCGATTAAATCGCCCGTAGTGGATACGCCAGAAGAGGCGGCTGCCTTGATTGCAGAACACAACCGCAGGTTGCTTCGAAAGGCCGGGTACCAGCTTCAACTTGGAGCGGATACCTCAAGCGATATTCCTTTGAAAGATAAAGTTGATCTGCCCATTGTCAACCTGGATGCCAGTGTGACCGGATATGATGACTTTGAGAATTTCCGACGGCGTGTAGGTACCGGTAAGCTGGATCCTTACAGCCGGTTACTCCTCCGGGTACACAATCTCCACACCGGCAGCCTTTTACTCGCCGATAGTGCTCAGTTTATCATAACCGCATTAGAACCATATAAGGCACAGGTGTCTATTGGTCAGAACGTAACGGTGAATTCGGGTGTGAAAATCCGCATTACGATTCAAGGCAACGGCACACTTACGATTGAAGATGGTTACGTATTCACGCACGACATGGAACGTAATATTATGGACGGTGAAACTTATGTTCTTAGCCGAGCGGAAGTGAGAGCGCCGCGGGGCGGGTTGTTATCCCGGCGCGAGATGCTGAAATTAGCTGTCGGCTCCGCATTAGCAGGTTTTGTTCATTTAGGTACATCCTGGGTTCAGGCTGCGGTGCCAGCTGGGCAACTCACGGTTCCCAACATTAAAAAGGGGTACCTTCGGTTAAATTTGGATTTCAACTATTTAATCGATTTGGAGAAAAAGGGAGTTATGAATCTTGCGGTTGTGCCAAAGGGTGCGCGGACTGTGGTCGAAACGACGCCGGAAATAAAGTATGCCAACGTGTTAGGCCAGGCCTTTAGGAACGTCCTGCCGGATACTCAGGGCCAACCGAAGATGCTTTCCGTTGAGCTTGGTTCAAAGAATGTGACGTCGAGCAAATTGGCAGAACAGATTGCGTTTACTCAGCCGGGGACCGAGATCACGATCCAGTCCTTGACATTTACGGCGGAACCGCCTCCAGGGAGCACCGTGAT
>JAMWDC010000129.1 GCA_023819025.1 Candidatus Omnitrophota bacterium
TTGCATGCTGGCATTCCTCTTAGACGCCCGTAAAATGGGACGTGGCTATCGTTTTAAAACCTCTGCGGGGATTTCGCTGGCCTGCTTCAGGGAAACCCGGCGAGTGTATTTCTTTTCAATCGTGCCCTGTCGGCTTCTTGGCGGATGAATGGGCTGATCGGCTTTCGGGGAGAGCCAATCGAATTTCAGCTTAAACGCACCGATCACAACCATACGCAGGAGAAACATGCCGTCGCGCCAGCGTCGGATATTGGTCGTTCCATAACCCCTTTCGCTGTAACGCACCGGGAGATCCACAATTTTTAAGTTCAGATAGGTGGCGCCGAACAGGAGGTCAAAATCACCGTAAGGATCCCAGTTTCCGAAATGCGGGCTGTTTTCGAGGAGATTGAGGTAATCGTTTTTAAAAAACACCTTCGTACCGCAGAGGGTGTCGTCAATATTTTGCCCCAAAAGATACGAAAAACAGTGGCTGAAAAATCGGTTTCCCAAGGAATTCAAAAATCTCATGGCCTTCCCGCGCATGGGATAGACCATACGGCTTCCGTTGACAAACTCCCCTTTCCCGCTGGTGAGTATATGGACAAAAAGCGTTAGGGATTCGGGTGCCACGGTCATATCGGCGTCCAAAATCGCGAGGATATCGCCGGTCGCAGCCAATAAGCCTTTTTGGGCGGCATCTTTTTTCCCTCGGCCGTCCTGCGTCAAAAGGGAAATGTCCAGACGGGGATGCTCCTGAATGGCCTTCTCAATTGCGTTCCGGGTGCTGTCGGTCGAACCCCCTTCGACAAAAATGATTTCCGTGCCTCCAGAGAATTGGGGGATCCGTTCGACGATTTCAGCGATATTGCCTTCCTCATTCTTGGCAGGGACAATGACCGAGACTTTTGGATTTTCAAAACAGAACTTCCCCTCTGTCCTGAGATTCAGCACACGGCCGACCACTAACGAGAGCACCCCCAGCCTGTTGAGGAATGGCAGGTTTCCAAGATATCGGTTCATGAAATTGGAAACGAACGGGATCTTGAACGGAACGAGACAGAACATGGTTTCCTTGACGATCTGGATATCGGCCAGGGACATAAAGTCTTCGATTTTCCGGATGGGGGCCCAGTTCATGGCGGGCGTTGCTGTTTTAAATCCAAGTTTTTCTGCCAGGGTGATAGCGGGCTGCCAGATCCGGTTGTAGTACGTGATGATGATTCGGGTACGCGAATGGCAGAAACGCCTGAGATCCACCAGCGTCTGATAAATATCCTCCATCATCCCTATGGCAAAAGAGAGAACGATGCAGTCAAATTTTTCGTCGATTTTTTCGAGGGCCTCCGGATTTGATGAAAGCTCAAAGTTCGGGATGTGTGGGAGTTCCATGAAATCCAGATAAGGATCCACGACCAATCCCTCGGCTTGAATGCCGAACCACGCCAGGCAATAGGAAATACGGGGTCCGATGGCGAGGACTTTGGCATCCCGGGGGATCATGGATTTGATCCTTTGGAAATTGATTCCGTGGATGTAACGCCCCCATCTTTTATGTTTTTTAATCTGTTCGTGTTGATGGATAAAAAAGTTGTTAAACTCTTTGGTGAACATTCGCGAATCCCCTTTAAAAAAGAATTCCGATACCCTGCCGGATTTTTTCCAAAAGCTGGATCATGATCGGGCCCCGCTTTCGCAGACCATCGGGGGATGGCTTTGAGGTGACGATTCGGCCTTACGGCGCAGAAGCGAATTCTTCAAGATGCCGTAAGCACCTTTGGAAAGCCTTTTAAGTTCCCTCGCTGATCGTAGGCCCCAAGCCCGCTTCCAGATAATCCTCGGGCGAAAATAAAATTGCCGGTAGGCTCGGCTGACATATTCCGAAACCTCCGCGCGTCGGACATCGGTTCCGATGAGCTCGATGATTTGTTCGGCCGTCGGATCAAGAGTGTATCGGGCCCAAAAGTCTCCCAATCCGTTCTGCATGTAGTACTCGTAAATTTCCGTGTCCGGAAACGGAAGCAAAATGGTGTACTGGACATAATCCAGCGGCAGTTCGAGAGAAAATCGGATGGTGTCCTCGATCGTCTGACGGGTTTCGCCGGGGTAGCCGAACATGAAAAACCCCAACGTGTTGATGCCGAGTTCCGAGGTGTAACGGAGGATATGCCGGACCTTATCGGGAGCAATATTTTTTTTCATGCGTTTCAGGATTTCCGGATTACTGGATTCCACCCCATACATAACAGTATGACAGCCCGCGGCCTTCAAGGCCCCGAGCATCTCTTCGTTGACGGAGTCCACCCGGCTCCGAATCGTCCAACTGACATCCAATCCTTCTGCCTGGATCAATTCGCAAACCTGAATCACCCGCAGCCGATTGGCTGTGAATGTCGAATCGTAGATGTCGAATTCACGGATGTTAAAGTGCTCGTAATTATATTTGATTTCCTGAACGAAACTCGAGGCGCTCCGGGTCCGGTAAACGGGGGTCTTCTGATCGCAAAAGGTGCAGCGGTAAGGGCATCCGCGCGTTGACAACATGGCGGTAAAATTTTTGCGGCGCGAAAGAATATTGGTGTAGAGTTCGTTTCGGATCAAATGGCGTGCGGGATAAGGAATGGAGTCGATATCCGGGACAAACTGCCGGGTCCGATCGACGATCACTCGACCGTTTTCGCGGTAGCCGACGGATTTGATCGCATCCAGTTTGCGGTTGTCCGCAAAAGCCCGGATAAATTGCGGAAGGGGTATTTCCGCCTCACCGACGATCAGGTAATCGATTTCGGGATGGGACAGGGTCTCGACCGGGTAAAGGGCCGCATGGGCTCCTCCGACAATGATCGGAAGCGATGTATCCTCTTTGAATTTTTTAATCCACTTAAGGATCGGATGGAAACTGTAAGTGGACAGCGTAAAGCCCAATAAATCCGGAGAAAAGCCGGCGAGTCGGTCCAGTGTGTCGCGGTAGGAAAGTTTCTCGGCGTCCATATCTACAATTTGGACCCGGACGCCCTCTTTCTCCAGGATCGAAGCCACGCTTAACAAACTCAGAGGCGGAATGAAACCGATACTGTCATCCCGGAACGACAATTCGCTAAAATTGGGATTCAGAACATTGGGTGTAAAAATAAGACTGACCTTCATCGTTTTGTTTGGGCAGAAGGCCCCTTCTCATGATTTTGAAGCAGTTTCAGGTTAGCGTGTTGACGATACCATTGAATCGTGTTCTTGATTCCCTCTTCAAAAGGCATTCGAGCCTCAAAACCAAATTCACTTTGTGCACGGGAGGTATCTACAGATCGCCGCGGTTGACCGTCAGGCTTTGACGGATCCCAGACGATTTTCCCTTTGAACCCTGTGTGTTTGACCACCAGATCCACAAGATCCCGGATCGAAATTTCAAGGCCGGATCCTAAATTAACCGGGTCGGGTTTATTGTATTTCTCTGCCGCCAGGAGAATGCCTTCGGCCGCGTCTTCGACATAAAGGAATTCCCGCGTGGCTTCGCCGGTTCCCCAAACCGTGATCGATCGTTCGTTCCTGAGCTTGGCCTCCAAACATTTTCGGATGAGGGCCGGGATCACGTGCGAGCTCTCGAGATCAAAATTATCACGCGGCCCGTAAAGGTTTGTGGGAAGAATATTGATGATATTTGATTCGTACTGTTGATGATAAGCCTGTGCTTGGACAATAAACATTTTTTTGGCCATGCCGTAAGGGGCATTACTCTCTTCCGGATACCCGTTCCAAATGTCGTTTTCCTTGAAGGGAACCGGAGTATATTTCGGATAAGAGCAAATCGTGCCGACCGCAACGAACTTTTCGAGCCCGTGGACTCTTCCCTGCTCTATCATTTGAACGCCCATGATGAGGTTATCATAGAAAAACTTCCCCGGACTTTTTAGATTTGCTCCAATGCCTCCGACTCGGGCCGCCAAATGGATCACCATATCGGGTTGAAAGTCCGTGTAGAGCCTTTTGCATGCACCGTTGTCAGTAAGGTCGTAATCCTTGCTGCGAGGGACAAAGATACTCGTGCAACCCCGCTCCTTAAGCTTTTCGACTGCGAAAGAGCCGAGAAAACCGGCTCCACCCGTAACCACCACTTTTTTCTTCGTCCAAAAATTCATAGCCGCCTGTTCCATAGCGTGTTCGGGATTATTTTCACGGTACCAAGCCGAAATTGACAAATGGAACAACCCGATGAAAAGCAATAGGATACAAAGACTAATGACAAGATGCAATAAGTGAAAAAACTCATCGTAACCACACCGGTTTGATTTTATCCCTAATCTTTTCGATGAGTTGCGATAATAGATAATGAGGCCTGGAGAGTTTTCTTGCGTAATAAGCCCATTCTTTTCGGTTCTGCTGACACAGGAGGTCCCGCTCCCAAAGGATCTCCCGGCGCAGCCTTTTGGAATCCGGCGGGACCCTTTTCCATGTTTGGTCAAAAATTGCGCAGGCCTGCTCAAACTCGCCCAGCGCGAGATAAGACCATCCCAGGCCGCGTAAGAGTTCTAACACCACCTTTCGGTTGCTTAAAATGCTCGAAGGAAGTGCGGCTGTGAAATCTTCAATCGCGGTTTCATAACGGCCGAGTCGATAGTAAGTCCAGCCCCGGCCGCGAAGCGTCTCCTGAGTCTTCATTTGATCTTCACCGGCTTTCAAGGCATTCATGGCACGATTAAAGTAGCGTAGTGCTTCAGGGAATCTCTTAAGCTGATAATTCATCCACCCCATGCCTCGAAGCGCATCCTGGTTTCGAGGGGAGAGTTTTAGGGATTCTGTAAAGGCCCGGGATGCTTTTTTGTATCGCTTTTGGAAATAATAGGCCCATCCGATCTTGGACCATAAAAATTCTGCCTCATGAAGGGTCGGTTCCAGTTTCAAAGCCCATTGATACTCCCTCAAGCACTTCGAATATTTTTTCTGATCAAAGGCGACATATCCTTTATACAGAGCGTTTTCGATGCGATCCGCCCATCCTTTAGCTTTCTTCCGTGCATGAGCTCCTAAGAGGCGATCGCAAGATTCTCTGCCATGGTAAGTTGCAGACGCGTCAGAATGGAACCCGATTCGAAATCCTGCGTTGGTGGCTCGGCGGCAGAAATCAGCCGCCGCGAAATCCTTCGATGTCCCATTTTTTTCGAACTTGACGAATTCCCAAACCTTGCGGCGGAGAACAATTAATTTTTCATGGATAAAAGCGCCGGGGATCCATTCGTCATCATGAAGCGGAACAGGGCTCAGCCTCCGTGCAGGATAAAAATAAGTCCAGTCAAAGATTCTCCGATGGTGGGAATCCTCCAAACAGGTACCGATCACATCAAAATATTCGGCCTTGCGGAGATTCCGGTACCAATCCTTTGCAAGTTCCATATTGGGATCCATCAATACCAGATATTCCTTCGACGCACGCTTGCAAAGTTCATCGCGCAAGTTTGCGGTCGGATGAGAGCCGGACTTGTCTTCTTCCTTGGGATAGAGCGAATAAATGGCGTGGCTACCCGACCCGTTGTCCCGAGAAATGAGAATTTCGTATTCCGGAACGTCTTGACGGTGAATGCTTGCAAGACACCTCGCCAAGACCTTTGGACTTTGGCCTGTTCCTATAATGCAGAATGACATCGAATCGATCATCGGTAAACCATCCGTAAGTTATATCAACGGGTGCGGGTAGGGTGAAGCATATCCGAACTCCAAATGGCGTCCGTCGCGATGGAAGAATTTTCCATTCGGACCCCCGCTTGGATGAGACAGTAAAATCATGGTCATGCTGACGACCGAAAAAGGACTCCAGGTGGAATAAGGATTCATTTCCGTTTTGGCCTCGCCGGGCGACAGTGCGTTGATTTGAATATCCATTTGGGGATAGGTTGCCGTAAATTCTTCAGTCAAGGATCCCATCAAGTTATTCAAGGCGGCTTTGGTAACATTATACGGACCGAAGCCGCATGCAAACGCCCATGCGGCTTCAGAAGTGATGAACAAGATCCGCACGTGTCGGCCTGAGGCCATGTGGCTGAAGATTTCCCGGGTCAAAAGCCAGGGGGCAGTGACATTGACGCGGAACATGTGGTCCCAATGATCCAGTTTTTCTTCCTGAAGCGGATGGTAGAACGTCCGGCACGGGACCGCGGCGTTGTGGATCAGGCCGTAAAGCGCCGAACATTTCTTTTTGACCACCTCACCGGCATGATGAATTTGCTTTGGCTGACTCAGATCCGCAGGGAGAATCACGCAGGATCCGGTGTCGATCCCCAGTTTTTGCATCTCCGCGACGGTTTCCTCGAGTTTTTCCCGCCGTCTTCCCGTTAGGATCACTTGGGCACGGGCCGCCGCAAAACCGATAGCCATCGACCGTCCGTAACCGGTTCCCGCACCCGTAATCCAAATGCTTTTTCCCTTCAGAAAATTCCACCGATCGGCGGTCAGCCCGAATCGATGCGATGACCA
>JAMWDC010000130.1 GCA_023819025.1 Candidatus Omnitrophota bacterium
GATACATGCCATAAAAATCAACGTGTATCTGGATTTCTTGCTGGAGGATAGTCTGAATGATATGAAATGGTTAATTCCGCTTGCTTTCGTCAACAACAGAGTTGTTTCCGTTAATGTCAATTTTTGTTAATTACCTGTGGATAACTTTTTGATCCCCCAATCGTCCGTGCCGACTCCGTCCCTGACCCCTGACGATAAGAGTCTATCATCAACAAAGGAGCAATGGAATAGGATTAAGTTAATATTGGCACGTGAATTAAGTCAACAATCCTTTAAAACTTGGTTTGCTTTGGTGCCGTGTCTTGCGATTGATGATTCGGGTATCGTGCTTGGTGTACCGGATAGTTACTATGGCCAATGGCTAAAAGATCATTATCACGAACTTATAACCAGTGCGATCAAAGAAGCCATTGGTCAACAGCTTAGGATTGAATACCGGGTGGTTCCGTCTTTTAAAACGTTCTTACATCCTAGTGAAAGCAAGATTGATGCTGTGGCACGCGCCAAGGTGGTATCTGAGATATCAAACAATGAGTTGAATGATAAGTATACTTTTGACAACTTCGTCATTGGTCCTGGCAATCGCTTTGCGCATGCGGCAGCTGTCGCGGTAACCGAAGCTCCTGCTCGGCAATACAATCCTCTTTTTATCTATGGCCCAACTGGCCTCGGGAAAACGCACCTTTTACAAGCCATTGCTCATGAAATTCGAAAGAAGCAACCCAATGATCGGATCCGTTATATCTCCAGTGAGAAGTTTACCAATGAGCTCATCACCGCTATTCAAACACGAACCACACAGCAGTTTCGAAATAGATATCGGACACTTGATCTTCTTCTAATTGATGATATCCATTTTATTGCCGAGAAGGAGTCAACTCAGGAGGAGTTTTTTCACACTTTTAATACCCTCTATGATGCCCATAAGCAGATTATTGTAACAAGCGACCGTCCCCCAAAAGAGATTCCAGGTTTGGAAGAACGGCTCGTCTCGCGGTTTGCGTGGGGTTTAATCACAGACGTCCAGCCGCCAGATTTTGAGACTCGTGTCGCGATTCTAAAGAAAAAAATGGAAAAGGAAACACTTGTGGTTCCGGATGAGGTAACGTATTTTATCGCTGAGAAGATTAAATCCAATATCCGGGAACTTGAGGGTGCATTAATTCGTGTGCTTGCTTATTGTACATTAACCCGAACGGAACCTACCTTGAAGACGGTTCAGGATGTATTAAAAGATTCTTTTCGGGAAGAAGAACAAAAGATTAGCATTGAAAAGATTCAAAGAATTGTGGCATTTTATTTTAACTTGAAAGTCTCAGATCTTCGGGCCAAACGGCGCTCTCGGTCGGTTGCAACTCCGCGACAGATCGCTATGTATCTTATCCGTATTTTGACCGATCATTCCTTACCTGAAATAGGGGAATATTTTGGAGGTCGTGATCATACCACTGTTTTGCACGCTTTTAACAAGATCAACCGTGAAATACTAAAGGATTTAAAGTTAAAAAAAACACTTGACGAAATCAAAGACTTATTAAAGAAGGGGGAGTAGTTGTTCACATGTTATTCTTTTTGTATCTTTTTATTGTTTAAGAGGATATAAAGAACGTTAACAATTCTGAGAATATCTTATACTATGACGATGGTTATAAATAAATTAGGAGTAACAAAAGGAGTAAAATCATGGAAATTAAGGTACAAAGAAATACATTTCTCAAAGCTATTACGCTTGTGGGCGGAGTCACATCTGCCAAAAGCAACACCATACCTATCTTAGGTAATATCCTGATCGAAACAGAAACTGGGGGAAATCTTAAGGTTATTGGCACAGACTTGGAAATAGGAATATCGACGAGTATACCCGTTGACATCATTAAAGACGGGAGCATCACCATACCTTCAAAAAAGATTCTTGAAATTGTCAGGGAAATTCCAGAAGGAGAGATCGAAATTTTAGTTACAAAAAATAATGCCGTAAATATTAAATCAAGAAAGGTATATTTTAAAATTTTGGGGCTCGCAAAAGATGATTATCCCAAAATACCCGACCTTTCCCCCATAAACACAATCGAAATTCAACAGTCAGTCTTAAAAAATGCCTTGCCTTTAACATCCTTCGCCGTCTCAACCGACGAAACACGATATGTACTAAACGGAATTCTTATGGTCGTGAAGGGAAATCAGATAAGGTTTGTTGCCACAGACGGAAGACGAATGGCCCTCGTGAGGCAAACCATCGAAAACAAAGAGAAGAAAGACATCGAGATTATTATCCCGGCAAAAGCGATTCATGAATTGCTGAAAATCGCTGAGTGGGATGGTATGGTGAAGATCAGTCCGGTCCAAAACCAAGTTGTTTTCAATTTCGGTGACACCCGCCTCGTATCACGATTAATCGAAGGAAACTTTCCAAATTACGAGCAGGTAATCCCAAAAGTCGAAAAAACAGTCTCGAATATCCAACGCGAAGATTTCTTGCAAGCCCTACGGAGAACCGCGTTATTAACATCCACCGACGCGCCGGCGCTCAAGCTCGATTTTCTTGAAGGCAAAATTTTAATTTCGGCCCGATCACCTAACTTGGGTGAGGCCAAGGAAGAACTAGATGCCGAGGTGAAGGGCGACGAGCTAACCATTGGTTTTAATCCCAATTATCTCATTGACGCACTGAAAAATTTGGATGTAAGCCAAGTTTCCTTTGCCCTCAGCGAACCCGACAAACCCGGTCTGCTGAGGGCAGGAGAAGACTATTTGTACGTCATTATGCCCATGCAGTTAAACTGAGTTATGACAGCGTGTTTCAGTTTCGTCGCTGCCCAGAGATGAACCCAAAGAATACTATGCCCCCAAGACGAACCATGGATCGCAAGCCGTCCTGCAAGAAGGTGACGATAAAAAAATGGAGTTAATAAAAAAGGTCGTATTGGACGTTCTTTCTGAATGTCAGGCCCAAAAACAAAATGCGCGGAATCAGCTATTAGAAAAATGGCCAGCTATTGCGGGTGCGCGATTCGCAACCCATACACGGCCGTCTTTGTCAAAGAGCGGGATTTTGTACATTTGGGTGGATCAATCCTCATTGGCATTTGAATTAAGCCAAAGGTATCGTCAATCCCTGCTTAAGAGGATTCAGGCCCTGTTGGGCGAGAAGGAGGTCAAAGCGATCCGCATCCGCGTGGGGCAGTTGCATCCTCAGTAAAACGACAGTCAACCACCAGCTTAGGTTTAATAAAAAAAGAAATTGGAGCAACAAAAGACCGGATAAGAACCGAGAGTGAAACATGCCCAAAACGATTTCCCAAAAAGCACACAAAAGCCCCCAAAGACAAAAGGGAGAAACCAGGAAAGAACGAGATCAGAAAATTATTTCCGCAAGCGGGAAGTACGACGCCACTCAAATACAGGTTCTAGAAGGCACGGAGGCTGTCCGCAAAAGGCCAGCAATGTACATTGGGGATACCACGGTCCGCGGCCTTCATCATTTAGTTTACGAAGTGGTCGACAACTCGATTGATGAAACCTTGGCTGGTTTTGCGACAAAGGTGGAGGTAACCATTCAAGCCGAAGGAAGTATACGGGTTGAGGACGATGGGCGCGGAATCCCGGTCGATATGCATAAAACCCAGAAGAAATCAGCGCTCGAGGTGGTGATGACCACCCTACACGCAGGCGGTAAATTTGACAATAAGGCCTATCGAGTCTCGGGAGGACTCCATGGTGTTGGGGTGTCCGTGACCAACGCCCTTTCCGAATGGTGTGAAGTGGAGGTATATCGGGACGGTAAAATTTATAGGCAAACATACGAACGCGGTAGGCCTATCACCAAAGTCGAAGTCCACGGGAAAACAAGCAAACACGGTACCGTCGTCACATTCAAACCCGACAAGCAGATCTTCGAAACCACGAACTTCAGCTTCGATACCGTTTCCAATCGCCTTCGGGAACTGGCCTATCTCAATAAAGGAGTTCGGATCACGATCCGCGATGAGCGTGTCCGAAAGGATATTAAGGAACATATCTTCTGCTACAAGGGCGGCATCGCGGAGTTTATCCAGTATCTGAACCGGAATAAAAATCCTCTTCACAAAAAAATTTTTTATGTGGATCGGTCCAAGGACAATATCCAAGTCGAGGCGGCCTTCCAATACAATGACAGCTACACAGAAGAGGTTTTCTCGTTTGCCAACAGCATCAATACCATCGAAGGAGGAACCCATCTGAGCGGATTCAAGACCGCACTCACGCGCGCTACAAATCAATATGCAAAAACGAAAGATCTTTTAAAAGGACTGGAAGGAACCCTGACAGGCGTCGACTTAACCGAAGGTTTAGCAGCCGTCATTAGCGTGAAGGTCCCCCAGCCGCAGTTTGAAGGCCAGACGAAGACGAAACTTGGGAATTCAGAAGTCGAAGGCGCTGTTTATTCTATTGTTTATGATAGTATCAGTGCGTTCTACGAAGAAAATCCGACGGTTGCTAATAAAATCGTTGAGAAAGCGCTATTAGCATTACGCGCCCGTGAGGCCGCGCGCAAAGCACGAGAATTAACCCGCCGGAAGGGGGCGTTAGATTCGGCCGCTTTACCCGGAAAGCTTGCGGATTGCTCCGATGAGGATCCCAAGAATGCGGAGTTGTACTTGGTCGAAGGGGATTCTGCAGGCGGCTCGGCGAAACAGGGACGGGACCGCCGATTTCAGGCCATTCTTCCCCTGCGCGGAAAGATTATCAACGTGGAGAAAGCCCGTATTGACAAGGTTCTCTCCAACGAAGAAATCCGAACCATCATCACCGCGATCGGCACAGGGATCGAAAACGAATTCGATATCACCAAATTGCGCTATCATAAAGTTATATTGATGTGCGATGCTGACGTGGATGGCAGCCACATACGGACTTTGTTACTCACCTTTTTCTACCGGCAAATGCGTAAACTGATTGAAGAAGGCCACGTTTTCATTGCCCAGCCACCGCTCTACAAAATCAAGAGGGGGAAGCGCGAGGAATACGTACAGTCCGAAGAGCAGATGAATGACAACCTCTTGGACTTAGGGATGGAATCGGTGAGTTTACAAAAGGTTGGCAAGAAGGCCGCTGTCACCGGCAAAGATCTGAGAGACATCCTGGACTTAGCCCAGGCCATCGAAGATTTGAAAATGTCGCTGGCGCGGAAAGGTATTCAGATGGATCGGTATCTGGCCGCTCGGGACAAGAAAAAGGGATTTCCGACGTATCTTTTCCGGGATCAGGAGGATTACACGGAAGAACTGTTATATTCTCAGGACGAATTGGAAAGTCTGAGGAAAAAGATCGAAAACGAAAAGCGGGAGACCGAGACGAAACAGGAAGGGACCCCCAAAGAGGACACCAAGAAAAAAGGCGCCGAGGCAAAGACCGAAAACGGCGTGAAGCAGAACCTTTATGAAGAGCTGGAAATATCCGAAGCCAAAGAATTTGAAAAGGCGGAAAAACGTTTGGCGAAATATGACCTGGATCTTCTAGACTTCTTGGGCAAAGAGGACGAGCCTTTTGAAATCCTTTATGAGAAAAAGAAATGGAGTATCAAATCCTTGGCCGATGTCCTCGCTTGGGTGAAGGAAAACGGCAAAAAAGGGATGACGATTCAGCGGTATAAGGGTCTTGGAGAAATGAATCCCCAACAATTGTGGGAGACGACCATGAACCCGGAAACCCGCACCATTCTGCGGGTAACGTTGGATGACGCGATTGAAGCCGATGAGATTTTTACGGTACTCATGGGCGATCAAGTCGAGCCGCGTCGAATTTTCATCCAACGGCATGCCCGGGCCGTGCGCAACTTGGATATTTGATGTGGCAGGATTCACATTTAGGTTACGGTTTAGAGAGTTAAGGCAATCGGATCCCCCCGATGATGCAGACCATGATTAAGGAAGCCGAAAAGGTCCTCTATAAGATCGACAAAATCCTTGAAGAATCAGAACGCCTCGACATTATTTACCGGACTTACTTGAGAGAGATCGCCCGCTCTTTTAATGTCAAAAGGGTGTCACTGATGCTGATCGACGAAACCCGGCGGGAACTTTTTATTCACGAATCCGAAGGGTTAAAGCCGGAATTGAAAAGTAAAGCCCGCGTCAAACTCGGTGAAGGGATTGCTGGCTGGGTTGCCGAAAAAGGGGAGGGGGTGGTGGTCCACGATATTGAAAAAAGCCGCCTGTTCCGCGAGCAAAAAAAGGACAGGGGGTTTCGTTCTGGATCGTTTATTTCGATCCCGATCAAACTGCGGGGCCGGGTCTATGGTGTTTTGAATATCGCTGAAAAGAAGGATAAGACACCCTTTAGTACGGGAGAGCTGCGTTTTCTGGAAATTTTCGGGATGCAGCTTGCCGTCTTACTTGAAAATCAATGGCTGCGCCGGGAGATCGAGTGGCTTGAGAGAA
>JAMWDC010000131.1 GCA_023819025.1 Candidatus Omnitrophota bacterium
AATTTGCCAAATCCGAAATAGCATTCCCTTATTCGGAATTTCTAAAAGAAGTCCTTCCGGCATGTTAGAAAATCAAAATTGGCTTCACGAACAGCTTTGTTTCTTGTTTCTGGTTTTAGCATTATATCTCCGGAGTTTCTGATGACCCGAGACACGCGGAAGATAAAATACGTGGAGCCAATTCTACGACCCATTGCATTGGTTTCATATCATGCGGGGGGGGTTGTGGAACCGGCTCTAGTGATGGCGATTGCTCCACGGGAACTTTCACCGGGGCTTGTACTAATGGGGTATCAGCAACGAGTCCTTGTGCAACAGGATCCGGCGGAACCTGTAGTGAAGGTAGCGGAAATTAACAAATGACTTCTCTCCTAACGACCGGGGTCACCCCTATTTTTCTGTGGATAATCTACGGGTGTTAACAACGGATTAGATGCGCCTCTGTAAGAACCTGGCCGGTAAAGAGGCGGGTGAAATCCGGATCGATTCGAATCATCTCACGCGGCGGGGCGGAAACAATTTCATCCGGCCGCTTCAAATAATACACAAGATCGGCCTTCATCACGGCTGAAAGACGGTGAGAAACGGTTACAATCAAAAGCGAGGGATCCGAAGCACGGATCGCCTCAAGGATTTTCATTTCACTTGCCGAATCAATCGAGGACATCGCCTCATCAAGAATAAGAATCCTCGGACGCCGGATGAGTGCTCGCGCAATTGCAATTTTTTGTTTCTGACCTTCCGAGAGTTTTCGCGCCTTTTCACCCACGTTTTGCCGGCGATGTTCGAACACCTCACCGGAAAAACTCGTAATGTCCGCCACGCGAGCCGCCCATATAACATCTTCGGCGGATGCCTTTAAATTTCCGTAGCGGATATTATTTTCGACGGTGTCATCCCAAAGAAAAGATTCTTGAAGCGCGATCGCAATTTGACTTTTAATGGAATGAAGAGTGAAATCACGGAGATCCACGCCGCCTAATAAAATTTTTCCGGCCCACGGATCGGCCATTCGGAGGAGGAGCCCGATGAGGGTTGTCTTCCCGCATCCGGACGGGC
The DNA here is from genome assembly GCA_023819025.1 of Candidatus Omnitrophota bacterium. GTDB lineage: Bacteria > Omnitrophota > Omnitrophia > Omnitrophales > Aquincolibacteriaceae > JAMWDC01. The sequence continues at coordinate 1,060 of JAMWDC010000131.1, forward strand.
CGACAACCGCGATATGACTGCACGCGGGGATTCGCAGCGACACATGACTCAAGACCGGTTCTTCCGGAAGGTACCCGAAACTGACTTGTTCAAAAACAATGTCCGGGTTTTCCAGCGTGATGTCCCGCGCATCCGGGCGTTCGACGACCATTGGACGCTTATCCAAAAGCGTCGCAACCCGTTCACAGGAGACCAGGCCGACCGCGATGTGATGAAAAAAATCGACGATCCTGCCCTTGAGCGCTGCCAGTTGCGATAGATAGACCAGGATCGAGGCGAAGGCTCCGAGGGTTAACTCTCCGCAGATAATCTGATAACCGCCCCATACCGCGGCTACACCGAAAACGGCCTTCATTACCGCTTGAACGGATATCTCCGATGCCGTCTGCCAACGGAATTTTTTCATCTCCGAGCGCATCATCTGAATATATTTCCGGACATAACGTCTTACGGCATTCCCTTCCGTCCCGAAGGCCTTGATTACCTGGAGATTGGAAAAACATTCGGCTGCGGCTCTAAAAACACTGTGATAGTGTTCGAGCAAAACGTCCCAAAGGAATTGAACTTTGCGATTGATCCAAAATGTCGGGATATACAAAACCGGCAAGAGGAAAACAAGGCCGGCGATTTTTGCGTTCAAAGAAAAAAGGATGACAACCGTAAGCAAAAATTTTGGAAAAATATAGGCCGCATCGGGGATTGTGCTGGCAAGGAAACCGTTCACTCGATCCGCTTCGTAGCTGATCCGGTACAAATGGCGGGACGAAGATTCCTCCCTGAGCTCGAGCGGCGAAAGAGAAACGATCTTTCGCATAACCTTGCGAGCAAGATCAAAACCCAGTTTCAACTGCACCTGACGGTCTAAAAAACGCCTCCACGCTGTGACAGCGCTTTCACACACAAAAACGGCTGCGACCGCACTGCCAAGCAGGAGCAAAAGGCGGAAATTCTTTCCCGTGATAGCACCGTCTACAACCCAGCGCGTCAGATACGGATTCAAGAGAGTCAGCAGGCCGGATAGGACGCCTAAGCACAAAATCAGCGCGTATTTTTTCCAGTAAGGCCGGACCAAACTTAAAAAGCGGAAAAAGAGTTTCAAACGAACCTCCTGACTGAACCACGGGATAAATTAGCACAAGGCAAAGAATCTGGGAACCGGAAAGAAAGGGCACCCAACAAACTCCCGCCGTTTCGCCATTGCGAACCCGCCGCGTTTTTGGGCGGCGCGGCAATCTCCGGTTTTGAGATGACAGGCCCTTTGTGGGCCAGCACGACACCCCGGGATTTGGATCATCCCGTGTGTGTAAGTGTTTCGTCTCCGTCAAAGATCGTTGGCGGATCCCCCGCAATGGCGGTTTTGTTTGGGGCTCTAAGTCTCGGCCTGCGAATAGACAGCATCCTGAAGGCCGCACTTTATCGCCATCGGAACGTTATGCCCTTTGTCCGGATCGATCGCCCAAATATCGAAGGCCCCGTCAGCCCTGTAATTTCTCGCAGCGCAAATACCGGTCAACAAGGCATGGTCGGAATTGTCATAACGAAAAAGCCCCGCCCGGCCCATGGTCTGAAAGTTAGAGAATCTTTCCAAGTAATTCCGGATGACTCGAACATACTCCTTGTACTTCAGATCGTAAATCGGATAGGCATCCTGTTCCTTGACCACAAACCCGTCCTCAAAATATTCGCGCGTGACCATGCCGATTTTTTCAAGTTCCTCGATTGCATAGCGGATGAGATTCTCTTTGCTCATTCGCCAGAGCCAATCGTTCCCATCGCAAAAATATTCCACCCCCAGGGTCGTTTTTCTTGGATCCGCCACCATGGCCAGACTCCAGTTTTTATAATTTTGGATCCGGCCGACCCTGACGCCGGGCGAGTGCACATAAATCCACTGGTGAGGAGAAATATCTTCCTTGTTGAAAATCATATTGACCGTAATGAAATTCCTAAATCTCAATTTCTCGGCCGCTGAAAGAACTTCCACCGGAGGTGGCGGATCCATGATCTGAATCAATCTCGTAACGGGAATACTTGAAAAGACATAATCGCTTTCCAGATCTTCGATTTTTGAGTCGCTCCCGGCCCGGATACCGACAGCCATGATTTGTTTCCCATCGTGCCGGATTCTCTCAACGTGGGTCCCGAATAAAAAATTCGAAGTCGGTCGGGCGATATCCTGAAGTTTGCGGTAAAAATCCCCCGGGCCGTACTTGGGATAAAAAAATTCGTTGGCGAGTGTCTTTGCAAAACTCTGGGCTCCGTCCAGGAGCGTATTTTTGACGGCCGCCGTCATCGTTAAACCGTTGATCCTCTGCTCGGCCCAATCGCTCGACAAATGGCGGCAGGAAACGCCCCATATTTTTTCCGTATAGTCCCTAAAAAAAATCTGATAAAGTCTCTGCCCGAATCGGCGGATAAACCAATCTTCCAAGGTCACACCATCCCGGCCATACAAGGTTCGATGCTGCAAATAACTCGCCGCGCATAGAAAAATTTCAATCCATCCGAACTCTCTGAAGACATCGTCCCAGGTGAGCGGATACCGTAAATAACCTTTCCTGTAATAAATTTGAGAGGATCTTTGAACCCGGAGCATCTCAGACCCCAACACATCCTGCCAGAGCCGGTTAATCACTGGGGATCGCGACAGAAACCGGTGGCCGCCGATATCAAAAAGATAACCTTGAAAGTTGACCGTGCGGCACAACCCTCCGCAACCATTCTGTTTCTCAATCACGGTCGCAGGGCAACCGTAGTCCGCAAGGGTGTATGCACAGGCCATGCCTGCCGGCCCGGCTCCTAAAATAATCGTTTTACTGGAAGACATAGTGACACATCCGGTTACTAAGCCGTCATCCTGGAACCCGAAGGGCTGAAGGATCTCGTGACCGAGATCCTTCGCGGAGTTTACCTTGGGTGCGCCTCCGCTCAGAAAAATCTAATATGAATTGCTCCAGTTTTCACAGAATAGGATTCCTCCTCACTTAAGGTGGGGGCATAGCGATTCGTCACACCCTCCCTCACCCTCCCCACCAAGGGAAGGGAATAACTGGAGCAACACATTCTAATCTTTATTAAAATTGCATAACCTGTTTTGGCTGCCAACACCCATGGATCCCAAAAAAGCCACCGCTCCGCTCACAATCCCAAAAGCCATCACCAGATGATCAAGGAAAGTAACCAAAACAGAAAATATCCCAAAAGCGATACCTTTTTCACGGACCAAAAACCGAAAAAAGTTCAGATTCAGGACGAACCAGATTAAGAATGCAAGGGCTAAATAAGAACCCCGCATTGGAAAATGGATCATGCCTCCTAGAAAAATCATCGGAGCCAAGACAACGCTGAGGATCTGCCCTTTTGAGGCATGGGCAAATCCGGTTTGGTGTCTGAACAGCTGACGCCACCCTTGATACCGGAGAAAAATCTTTGCCCAGGCAAACGGAATCCGAAAGTCGTTCCGAATGAACGTAACGAGGGAATATTTCTTAAGGTGCACGACTTCAAGGCCCTTGAACAAATGAATGCATTTACCGGCTGCTGCCATTTTCTGTCCGAGGGCCGTATCTTCACCCATTTCCATTTTGTCATCCCACCCTTCCATACAGCCGCGTTTAAAGGCAGAGACCGATCCGTATAAAAAATTTACCCGCGCCGGTAATTTTTGAAAAACATAGTGCATATAAAGATTCTTGTATTGACTGAAAAAATCCGAATGGGGGTGTTGCTTTGAAAGGAGACCAGTCAAGGCATCGACGCCTGGATGTTTGGTAAAATAATCATCTATTTTTCCCAGGGTATCCTGTTGAATCACAATATCGGAATCAATGAAAACGAAAATCGAGCCCCGTGCGACACGCATCCCCGTATTCCGCGCGCGGCTTCTGTCCTCATGCCCTTGAAGTTCGATCACCTGATCGGCATATCGCCTTGCAATAGAACGGCTCGCATCGGTGCTCGCGTCGTCGACCACAATGAGTTCATAATCCTTGAGATGAGATTCTCGCACGGCCGCGAGACAGGGTTCGAGGATCCTCTGGCTGTTATGGGTCGGAACAATAACGGACAATCTCGGGTTATCCAAGGCTTTCTAAATCAACGCCGCCTTTCATAATTTTAATCAAGAGCGCCTGACAAAACCATCCTTGCGAGCCCCGCCAAAGTCGGAAGGGGTTTTGTTCGGTGATCTGGTAAACATCGTATTAGAATTTTGGGACATTATATCGTTTCTTGATCTCATCGAACAAGGATGTCTTGGAATCGATTCCCATGCGTCTGAAAATTTCCCATGTAATGATCAAGACCATATCAGTTACAGAATCGATGTCGCGATAAGCCACGTTATCTCCTTTCAAATGATAACTTTTCTGAACCGGGACTGAACCCGATAAATCCGTATAGGTCGCGGAACCTAGAGAAAACGATAAATTCCCCAATCGGAAATCAGACCGGCTTTGTGCGGCCGGAACGGACTGAAAAGGTTTCAGGCAAAGCCAGTTGATTTGGCCCTCATCGTTACAAAGAACCCGGATGTTTTCAAATGCCGCATCGATCGTTTTCCAATGAATATTGCCCTTCGAAAGAGAGAACGGTTCAAATTCCAAATACAACTTTGAAATGTCGGCGAGGATACCTGTCGGAAAACCAGCGGGGTTGTCGAGCCGGATCCCCTCCAGCGTTGCCCGGCCGCCGAAGGGATCGGCGGACAACTTCGTGATCGCAACCGATACTCCAAGAGTACCGGAAAGGGATTTCTCGAAGGCAAATTTGACAATCCGATCGTGAAAAACGAGGCCGAAGACAACAACGGAACACACAAGGACAATAGTCATCATGGCTGTTTTCCATTTCCAAATCCACTTCCGGATCCTGTCCATCACGTACGAAACCCTCATGGGACACTCCCTTTTTGAGGCTACTTTATCGTAAACTCGATTCTAAATCCAGGTGATTTCACGTGCATATTTTTAACGTTGCTTTTGTAAATTACCGTGAGGAGGCGGTTCGCGACCCCCCCCATTTGCCGACGTCAAGAATGAGAAAGGAGCTCCGCAGGCACGCACACGGTACCTTTGTGGCGGCGGAACGTTAATCCGTCCTCCGCACTTCCAGCCTTCGTAGCCGAAAAACACCGGCTACTTCGGAGGAGCAGGCCCTCGCCAGCCATGGCCCCGGGGTTCCTTGCGAAGGCAGATGAATGATGCAAAGGTAATTATGCGCTGCTCCGGTTACCCGCCCCCTTGATTTATGAAAGGGAAGGGAGAAGGGGTGGATTGATACCCCAACCTGTCCTCCCCCTTCAGAAAACAGGTGGAGGAACTGGAACCAT
>JAMWDC010000132.1 GCA_023819025.1 Candidatus Omnitrophota bacterium
CTTTGGGTGCTTCCCCGGTACCAGCCGGATCGTCGCCTTCCTCAAACTCAAAAGGTTCCTTCTTGAGGGTTCCATTCAGGCTGCGTGTCAGGATCTCGATCTTCTTCTCAGCCTGACTCAGTTTCTGCTGGCAGGTTCGGGATAATTTTACCCCTTCTTCATATTTTTTGAGCGCATCTTCAAGGGATACGTTTCCGGACTCTAGTTCTTCAACGATCTTCTCAAGCCTTTCGATAGCCTTTTCAAATTTGATATCCTCAGTCATGGTTGGATTCCTCTTTCAGATCAATGTCCGTGATTTTGGCACGCAGCCGCCCGCGGGCAAGCCGGGTGAGAATTCCGTCCCCTACCTTAACCTTTCCGGCGTCTTTTAAAAGGATGCCGTCCCCGGTGAAGGTCAGAGAGTATCCCCTTTCCAAAACCGCTAAGGGGCTCAGGGCTTGGAGGCGAGCAAGCGCGGATTGAAATTCCTGCTCTTTGCGGGCCACGAGCGTTTTGGCATAATTTTGAAATTGCCGAACCAGTTCGTCGAATCTTTGGGCGAATTGTTCCATCAAGTGATGGGGGTATTTAAATCCATAGCTGGTTTCGAGCGTATTCACGCGGTCCTTCGCCGATCCCAAAAAATTCCGGATGGCATTGCACATTCTGGACTTCAGTTCAGCGACTTTATTTTCGAGCTCCTCGCGATTCTGAACAACCAATTCTGCTGCAGCCGACGGCGTCGGGGCTCTTAAATCGGCCGCCAGATCGCAAATAGTCCAATCGATCTCATGCCCGACGGCCGAAATCACGGGAATGCGCGAATGATAAATAGCGCGTGCGACCGCCTCTTCGTTGAAGGCCCACAAATCCTCAAGGCTTCCGCCTCCACGCCCCACGATCAGAACATCAATACCCCCGAGTTCATTCATTTCGCCGATCGCCCGGGCGATCTCTTGACCCGCGCCTTCACCCTGGACACGGACGGGGTTCAGTAATAATTGGGTCCCGCGAAATCGGCGGTTGACCACATTCAAAATATCACGAATGGCCGCTCCGGTCGGCGAGGTCACAACGCCTACCACTTTGGGAAATTTCGGGATGGGCTTTTTATGTTCGGCACGGAATAAACCTTCCCTCTCCAGTTTTTCCTTAAGCTGCTGAAATGCCAGCTGAAGGGCGCCGAGTCCTTTGGGTTCGAGAAGCTCCACATACAACTGATATTGACCCCGGGACTCATAGAGGGAAACCCTTCCGAAGGCCAGGACTTTAAGTCCATCCTTGGGTTCAAATTTTACGAGCTGATTCAACCGGCTAAAAAAAACAGCACTCACTTGGGCTTGTTCATCCTTGAGGGTAAAATACATGTGACCCGAACTGTGCCGTTTAAAATTCGAAATCTCGCCTTCGACCCAGACCGCGGGATATCTGCTTTCGAGCACAGACCGGATTTCTCGGTTGAGCTGGCTGACCGTGTAAATTTTTGCTTTACTTGCTCCGCTGGAAATGGGCGGGTATTCGACGGACTTGGTATCTCTCATAATCTATTCTTTCCGCGGATCATCAATCCGTGAGAACGCGGTCCATTGGGACATCCTGCGGGCCTGCTGGAATTTTTTTAACCATTTGTTCGCGGAAGGCCAAACCGATTTTCCGGGCATGAGTCGCCTTTTTTAAGAATCGGTCAAAATACCCTTTCCCGCGTCCGAGTCTACGACCTCTCGGATCAAAACCCACTCCCGGGACGATGACCAAATCCAAATGTCGCGGATTGAGGATTCGACCCCTCGTCTGTTTGGGCGCCAAAATCCCGTAAGTTCCTTTTTTCAACTCTTTCGCCGGGTCGATAACCTCCACGGCCATCATACAACGGCTTTTGGGTTCGATCTTGGGCACAAAAACCCGCTTATCCAAGGCACGCGCTTGCCGAATCAAGTCCCATGTCTGCACTTCCTCGGGCAAAGCAACGTACGTCATGATATTTCTCGCCCTTTTAAAGACCATAGCCCGCTGAAGCGCCGCAATGATTTTTTTACTTTTCGCTTTACGGGCGGATCGAGGAATGGTCCGAATCAAACGACGCAACCTATTCCTTAAAAAGGATTTATCGTCCGGGCTTTGGCAGGATCTCATGAAAATTGCGAAATGTATTGTAGCGAAAATCCGAAACGATGGCCACAAGAAAAACGGCCCTGATTCCCTTAAGAGGAACCAAGGCCGTCCTTCTGGTCCAATAATTACGCAAACCCTCTGTAACTTTAAAAGGTAAGTACGACCTCCGCGCTGATCAACTTCGCGACCTCATCTGCATTGCTGGCCGTTTGGCCGGCCTGATTGGCGACTAGTCCTTCGGTTCTAAAATAATCGCCCGGCACGAAGAATGCATTGATCAATTTGAACGTTAGGTCTTCCGTATAAGCATAAGCCAAAGTCATGTCGAGCTCGTTCCCGATAAATCTTCCCCGTCCAGTAACCGGAATTTCATCGAGCCAGAACATCAGCCAACGGCTGAAGAATGTCAGGTCTTTATTATTGAACGGATGGAAGGAGGCATCAAACAGCACCTGATGCTCATTGGTGAATCCTGGTGTGGAGGGAACGTCGGTCAAATAAAACTGCCCCTGGAATTCCCGAATGGCACTATGAAACTTACCGCGGTAACCGGGATGATAAGCACCGGATTTCCCGTCTTCTGAATTCTCTTCCCCGGAGTAAAAGACCCATTCCGCACCTAAGGTTGCAGGCCAGGGCAATTCCGTCCAATCCCATTCCGCCCGGTAATCAAACGCCCATGCTCGGACATCCTGCTGGACTTCCCCATTCAACGTATAGGGTGACAATGCGGTCACACCTGCGCCACCTTCCTCACCCCATTGAAAGACTGTCTCGCCGGAAAGTTTCAGCCGGTCAAAAGGACGGATGCTCCCGCGTGCCCCGATGTCCCACCTTTCCTCCGTGGTATCAAACGTATCTCCTACCGCGTTGACAACCGCGGAATCTCTCATGCCCACAAAATAAACCTCCCCTTCGGCTTTATACCGGTCGAAGGCCCTGCCGATGTTGATCCCGAAGAGGTCCTCGTCGTCATCCAAATTGACCGCATTTTCCTGCCTCTTGGCATAGAGAACGTCGAAATGCCAGGGATCGTATTCGTACATAGCCCGGATGGCGTCGAAGCTGTGAAACTGGCTGAACTCATCCGCCGCGATGGTATTGGAAGGATCCGGCCCCGCGAGATTCTGGTTCCCGATGACAAACCCTTCGCCCCACTGAATATCCTGTCGACCGACGCGGAGGGTTAATCCTTCATAATACATATCGCGAATGGTAATGTTGGCGAGGTTGAGAAGCACATCGAATTGATCATTGGTTGCAGCGGGTGCAGCCCCCGGCCCAATGTTCGTTCCGGAAGCAAGCCCAGAGCCTTGAACGGCACCCGATGGGCCATCCCAATCTCTCTGATTCAAAAGTTCCAACTGCGCCGAAATATTCTTAGTGACATCGGCATCCACACGCAAGCGAACTTGGCTCATGAAAAAATCCTGCTGGTCATCCACAGGATTGAAAAAGGTCCCGTTATACGAATCGTTGTTCTTGATACCACCGAGTCCGTAGTCTTCCTTAAATATCCCGCGGACAGTGACATCACCACTCAGTTTGACATTTTCGACTTCCGCGTAGGCAGGTATAACCACCGCTACAACTGCAACTGCTGCTAAAATACAAAGAAACTTACGCATCTTTCTCCTCCCTTTGGTGTTGCAACTAAGTTAGCCCGGGTTTCGCTTTACTTTCTAAAATTATTTCCCTTGTAACACATCCCTTAATTTATCGGCATCTTAGGCGAAAAACTGAAATATGTCAAGGCTAATTTGATCGTAACTGCTACTTGTATAACGCGTTTGATCGTTTTTCACTACCCCCGCGATGCCGTCGCCCTGCCTTTAAATAAAGAAGGCTTCGTTGAAGATACCGAATCACTGACGGGTGCTCCCGCGACGGATGCCGTAAGAGGTGTTTCTTCTGAAGACGACGTCAACAATGACAACGACCATTTTTTCTCGTGAGGCCCCTCCGCCGTCTGGTGCATGAGATGGTATAATTCACTCTTATTCTGTAAAAGACGCCGTTCCTGCTTCAGAAGAATTTGCTCCGTATCTTTTAACTTGGACTCGAGCCCTTGATAAAGCCTTTCACCTGCCGGTTTATCGTAAAGGGCCGTCATCTGCTTTTTAATTTTACCCTGGACCTTCAACAATCGTTCACGCTTACGGATGAGGTAATTCTCCGCACGGTCAAGCTGCAACTGCCGCTTCCTGAGAAGTTCGTTATAGGCACTCACCTGTTCTTTCTCCATCCGAAGCGAATCCAAACCGTGCATCAACTCTTGCTGATTGGTTCTTAAAACAGCCGCCGCCGAGCGATAATCTTTCTTGTCCCTCTCCAAAGCGTCCCGTTTTAATTTCAAAATTTTAGCTTGTTCTTTGAACCGGTTTTCGCGCTCCTCCAACCCTTGGCGATCCTTTTCTAAGGCAGCCCTCGTCGCTTTTACCTCGGAGTGGAAACCGTTTTTCTGCTTCAGAAAGAGATTTTTAAAATGAAACCATTTCTTCTCGCGTGCATCGAGTGCCGCGATCCTGCGCTCAATGGGTTCTTTACGTTTCTTAAACAGCTCCATCGCGGCCTCCAATTTTTCCTCTTCCGATATCAAACGCCTTTCACGGCTCATTAAATCTTCCCGCTTCGCATCCCAAGAAGATAATGCGGTTTCGTATTCCTTCCGTAACCTGTCAATTTCGTCCCGTTCTTTGTCCACACGATCGAGCTGGTCTTTGACAGCACGCTCCCTTGCCAGAAGATCGCGTTCTTGGTCATAAATTTTCTGTGCCTTCTCCGTAAGCTGTTTCTCAAGCACATCATATTTTTCGCTGCGCTGGACAAGGTAAGCCTGCATCCCCTGTTTCTCGCTGTTCCATTTTTCTTGATCATTCCTCAAACTCTGGATTTCGCCAAGAAGGCCCTGCCGGACTTCCTCGATTTGCATTTTCTGTTCGATCAGCTCCATTTTCTGCTGAACCTTATCCCGCTCCCACGTATCCCGATCCGTTTGGAATCGATTCCGATCCTCTTTGAGTTTGTCGTCGATGGCTACAAGCTGTTTTTCTCTTTCGGCGATAGCCGCCAGCTGTTGCTCAAGACTCACACGGGCATGTTCGACGGACTGTGCCTTTGCCTCCAGATCGGCACTGCGCTTGTCTAAAGCGTCTTTCCGGCTGCCGTAACTTTGCTTTTCGCGTTCAAAGGATTGCTTTTCGGCTTCAAAATCTGCAATCTCCTTTTGAAGCCTTTGTCGATCTTGGGTCAATCCCTCCTTCAAACGCCTAAGCTTCTCTTCTTGCTCACCCCTTTGAACCTTCCAATGGGTCATCTCTTTCTGGAGATTTCGGCGATCCTGGCCGATCTGATCCTTCTGCTTCTTAAACTCTTTGGAGCTTTCAATCACCCGGGATTCTTGGCTCTTCATGGTACGTTCGCGTTTCTCGAGATCCGCAGCCTTTTTTCTTAATTCGGATTCCGTCCGCTCCTTCTGATCGAGCCAGAGTCGTTGATTTTTTTCCATCAATTCACGGTCGTCCGTCAACTGCTTTTTTGTCCGCTCCAACTCTGCGACCTTTGCCTGGACCCCATCTTCCAGCTCTTTGATCTTAAGTATGCGCGCGTCGAGTTCCTGTTTAGTCTTCGCGAGCCGCTCGCGTTCTCCGCGGACCGCCAGTTCCTCCCGAGTCAATTTTTGCAACCGTGCCTGAAGGTCTTCTTCCTTGCGTTGATATTCCATCTCGCGGGCACTCTTTACGGCACCGCCGCTTTTCTGAGCTTGCTCTAACGCCCTACGCTCGGCGGCGATTTGTTCTTTGACTTTTTGAAGTTCATCTATCTGTTGTTTCAAGCGGAGCTCGCTGTCTTTGATGTGTGCTTGATCCTTCTCGACGCGGGATAAAGACATCCTGACGTCCTTGCGCTGAGCGGCAAGCGATTTTTCAAGTGCCGCTAAATTCGCGGCTTTTTCTTCATAACTCCGAATTTTAGACACCAGCTCCTGTTTGTTCTGTTTCAACGCTCCCTCTTCCTGCCGCATCTGGCGATCCCATGCTGCTTGTTTCTCCGTCAGCACTTGACGTTCGCTGGCTAGGAGGCGTTTGGATTCTTCAAATTCCTGCCTGGTTTGGTCTTGTTTAGTGTAGATTTTTGAAAAATCGATCGCCTGCGGTGCTGATGGAGTCTTCTGATAAGGTTTTTCAGATTCTATCCATTGGGCTGGAATGATATTAACAAAAAGCATCGTAAATAATATGGCTGTTTTTATTTTGACCATAATGCCTTTAGCCCTTTCAAGCAGGCA
>JAMWDC010000133.1 GCA_023819025.1 Candidatus Omnitrophota bacterium
ATGTTTATCGGACGTAATCGTAGATTACCTAACAATCGATCGGATCACAGGTTAAGGGGGGAATGAAAGAAGCGCGTCTAATCTTCTCGAACGAAACGGGACAAATGACTTCTGCAGTTTGGCAATCTGAACCAGCATTAAGAAATTTCTTCCCAAGGATCATCTTTGGGGGGAGTCGGTGTGGTTTTGATTCTCTTTTCCAAGTCTGCCGAGAGTTTATAGAGAGATTCTAAATGGAAGATTTGCGAATCGCGTATAGCCTCTGATTCAATGCGTTTAATCAGACGTTTCAAAACGCCGACCCGCATGCCAAATTTTTCAATACAAAGCGTTGTCAACAAACGGGTTAGGAGATTCACATGAATCTCAGCGTCCTGAATTTTTTCCTCTAATTTCTGGATATGGTTTCTAAGACCGTCGATGCTATTTTTGAGTTGAATAATGTCGGCTTGAAAATCGAGGGAATCCTCCAGAGGATGGTAAATGTCGGTCTGGTTCATTTTCTTTGGCGGCAGATTCTTTTTCTTTTTCACCTAAAGACCCTTTGTTATTGAAAAGATTAAAATCGCTGGGTTACATACCAAGCAGATCGGCTCCTCATTTAGAAGGTAACACCGATTGCTCTGAGATGCAAAAGCCAAAAAAATACCCCCTTCCTACTTAACAACTAGAAAGGGGGCAGTCTGGCTAAGAAAACAACTAATCGAGTTTTACAACCCGCGTTCTGGCATAGAGATCCATCAAACGGTCGCCTTCGGAGAGGCCGGGTTTATCCAAGAGAAAGAAAAACACGCAGACAACCAACGGCAAGACAGCGCCTACGAGAATAAAAGGCTGACCGCCTCCGATAGCCCCAACGACAAATACAACTGAGATCAAAGCAGCGATGACGTAAATAACCCGTCGTACGATAAGGTGTTGGGCTACAAAAATCCTTGTGGCCTCACAGATATATCCCGTGATCAGGACAAAGGGAAAGATCAACAGAACATTGCGAATAAAGGCCTGGGCAATCGTCACCTTATCCCCCACCAAACTTTTGAGCTTCAGTCCTACCATGGCGCGGCCCGGAGAAAAGATGGCGTCACGAAAAAGCATCCAGCAAATGTTGATCAAAACAAGGACGACGCTACGGAAGACTTCGCGGACATTTAAGAGGGAAAACCCAATGATGATCCCCAAGAAGATTGGAACAATAAACAAATCAATCAAATCTGCGGCAAAACGCCGTCCCTTCGGGGCAAGCGGTTGACCGATCGGTGTACCCCCTAACATTGATCCGCCAGTAATTGATCCTTCCATGGGATGACTCCTTTCCTAATATAAAATGACTGTGATTAAGCGCGAATACTATATTCTTTTTTAATGGGTGCGGCAAGTTATTTTAACAGAGTGGCCCCGCACTGATTCCGCATAAAATCTAAGGTTCATTTTTCCTGAAAACAAACTGTCCTGCCGGTGTCTTCTGGATCTTTTTCTGCAATTCCAGCTTGGTGAGGATAAAAGCTGCATCGTTTGGATGAAGCGAACACCGAACCACAATCTCATCAAAAACCAAAGGCCCTTTTTCAAGAGAACCCATCACCCGCTGTTCCGTCTCACTCACTCCGGTGTCATCCTTGGACTCATCCTCCAGATCCTCAACCGACAAACCACGAGGAGCCGTAACAGCTTCGATGGATTTCGTTATTTTATCGGCAGCAGGAACGGCTGGCTCCGAGGTTTCGATCACGATCAGTCCATCTTCAATAACAGTTGACCGATCAAGACCAGACAAACCGTGGTCGGGATCACATTTTTGAATCGCCCTTTTGATGGCCGGGGCTAATTGTTCCATGATATCCGAGGGGGTTTGAACCAAAGAGGCCCCTTCCTGAATGAGCAGGTGGGTTCCCTGGGAGGTTAATTGGTCAACCGGACCGGGGATTGCAAACACATCACGTCCCTGATCCGCAGCTTCATGGGCCGTAATCAAAGAACCGCTTCGGGAATGTGCCTCCACCACAAGCACTCCCAAGGAAAGTCCGGAAATAATCCGGTTGCGCCGTGGAAAATTCTCGGACAAAGGATTCGTACCGAGGGCAAATTCACTTAAAATCACCCCGCGTTCGGCAATTTTATCGGCGAGCTTTTCACTGCCTTTCGGATACACCACATTCAGCCCGCAACCCAAGACAGCTAAAGTCCTCCCATGGGAAACCTGCAAGGCTGCCTCATGAGCCGCCTGATCGATACCTTGGGCAAAGCCGGAGACAATCGTTAAACCATGACATGCAAGTTCATGCGCGAATTTTTTTGCCTGCGTAAGCCCGTAGAAGCTCGGATGGCGGGAACCGACCACGGCCACAGCCGCCTGGTCGCATTCAAGAAAACATCCCCGGTAATAAAGAAGAAGGGGCGGATCCGGAATCTGCCGAAGCAGCATGGGATAATCCGCGTCCAGTAACGATAAAAGCGAAATGCCTTTCTCATGGCATTCTTCGATTTCTTGCGCAGGATCGAAGACGGCTTCAATCTTTTTGAGAGACTCGGCCTTCCCTGCGAAATTTTCGATGCGGATCCGCTCCAAAATTTCGGAAGGACCGACTCCTTCTTTTAATAAAGACACAATACGAAATCCTCCACCATGAAGCCGGTTCAAGACGACCAACGATTTTAATCGTTCAAGATTTAAACGTGTCATGGAATGCCGCCAGATTCATGAATCACTTTTTTTACAAGATGCCGAGGGATGCGATCACGGATCACAACCTGCCCGATCCGTGTCGGCAAAACAAATCTCAGATCTCCCCCTCTTTTCTTTTTATCGTAGGTCATCGCTTCGAGAATTCGTGCTGTCTCCAAATCAAGCCCGGAAAGAGATACCGGCAAATGTAGTTTTTGAAGAAGCGCACACAATCTTCCTTCGCACGCAGGAGAACATATGCGCAAATGAACCGCCAGCCTTGCCGCACAGGCCATTCCGACAGCGACCGCTTCGCCGTGCATAAGTTTTCGATAATGCAGTGCTTGTTCAAAGGCATGACCAAAGGTATGACCGAAGTTTAAAATCATCCGCTCACCTTTTATTTCAAATTCGTCCCGGCTCACGACTGCGGCCTTAATTCGGGCCGAGGCCAGCACGATTTTTTTAAAGAATGCCGGATCTTTGTCGAACACCTTTTCACCTTCTTTTTCCAATAAACGGAAAAGCCGAACATCCCGGATGACCCCATATTTGACGGCCTCACCCATCGACGAGGTCAATTCCCTCTCGGACAAAGTCGCAAGAACCCCGACGTCGGAGATGACAAGTCGGGGAGGATAAAAAGCACCGACAAGATTTTTCCCCGCCTCAAGATTGATCCCGGTCTTTCCTCCGATCGAGCTATCCACTTGGGCAAGCAGGGTGGTCCCCGCATTCACAAAGAGGACACCGCGCAAATAGGATGAGGCCGCGAAACCTGCAAGGTCGCCAACCACGCCTCCGCCGAGAGCCAATATGGTATCCCTGCGCTCGAACCCATGATGAACCAAGGTATTATAAAGACGCTCCAGTTCTCGGGGTGATTTCGCAACCTCCCCGTCGGCTACTCGATGGACACCCAATCGAAAACCCGCGTTGCGTAAAGATTTCTCGACCGGATTCAGATGAAACCGCGCCACCCGCTCTTGGGTCACAATTAAAATTTTTCCCTTCAAGCCTAAAGTTTTGAGAATCGATCCGGCCTCCTCAAGCAAATGTTCACCTACGAGAATCCGGTAATCTCCCCTTAAACTTTTCACGAATATCTGATTCACTTCAGGGTCTCCAGCTTTTGATAGATTTTTTGAGCCACGCTATCTGCGGTTTCACCATTCGTGTCAACCTCAAAGTCGCAGATTGATTCATAAAGGGCCCGGCGTTCGCGCCAGATCCGGTTGAGGTTTTCCTCCAAATTTCCGTTTTTCAAAAGCGGACGGTTATCTTTTTCTTTTAACCGCCTGAGAAGATCCGCCATGGAAGTTCTCAGATAAACGATTATCCCGCTCCTGCGCATCCCCTCAATATTGGATGCCCTTAAGAGAATCCCTCCTCCGGTTGCCACAACCTGAGAACTCAGCTTGGACACTTCTTCAAGACATTCGGTTTCAATTTCGCGAAAATACGCCTCCCCTTTTGTCTCAAAAATATCGGAAATGGAACTTCGGGTCTTCTGTTCGATACAGCCGTCCAGATCGATAAAACCGAATCCGAGTAACCGTGCAAGCCTTTTTCCCGTAACACTTTTACCCGAACCCATCATCCCCGTAAGGTAAATATTGCCGTTCGCCTGTCTCACGCCATGTTCCCGCAGATTGACCTGGTCGATGCGTTCTCTTTAAGACTCCCGCAACTGCTTTAGATAGCCATCGTAGTGTCTTTTGATTTCCTTCATGGAATCACCGCCGAACTTTTCCAGGAAGGCCTCCGCAATCACGTAAGCTACTAACGATTCACCAATCACGCTGCCAGCCGGGACCGCGCAGATATCGGCGCGCTCGTAATCGGCAACCGACGGCTTTCGGGTCCTCATATCCACCGACGCCAACGATTGCCTCAACGTGGCAATCGGTTTCATCGTTACACGAGCTACAATATCTGCTCCGTTTGTCATCCCGCCTTCGATCCCGCCCGCCCGGTTGGTCTTATGATAATAACCTCGTTTTGTATCATAAAAAATCTCGTCATGCGCCTCGGATCCGAAAAGTTCGGCCAGTCTCGTCCCGTAACCGAGTTCGACGGCTTTGACGGACTGTTTGCTCATGAGGATCGCGGCGAGCCTTGCATCCAGTTTCCGCTCATAATGTACATAGGATCCCAGCCCGATCGGAGCCCCTGTCACGCGCACTTCATATTGACCACCGACCGAATCTTTTTTCTGGTTGGCCGCGTCGATAACGGCCATCATTTGTTTCTCGGCTTTGCGTGAAATGCAGTTGACGGGCGAATCCTTAACCCGCTTCTTAATTTCAGCGACTGAAAGGTCTTCAGCTTCTTCGATCCGTATCTTCCCAATCTGAACCACATGACTGACAATCTCAATAGAAAATTCCTCAAGGAACCGCTTGCATACCGAACCGACGACGACCCGCATGGACGTTTCGCGAGCACTGGCCCTTTCCAAAACCGCGCGGATTCCCTGGGAGTATTTCAGGGAGCCAGCCAAGTCGGCATGACCGGGTCGAGGGCAGGTAAGCTCCGGCAAATCATGAATTTTGAAATCCTTATTCGCCAGCAAAAATCCCAAAGGGGCACCCGTCGTTACCCCACGGAGCACGCCTCCTAAGATCTCGACGCGATCCTCCTCTATCTTCTGCCGACCTCCACGACCGTATCCCTGTTGTCTGCGTTTCAATTCCAAATGGATATCATCGAGATCAATCTTAAGGCCGCTCGGCATCCCTTCCAAAATAACCGCCAAGTATTTCCCGTGCGATTCGCCTGTTGTAATATATTTCAACATAGACGTCTCCTCGTGTTGATAAATTCTCAAGCATGGGGATGGTCCCCCATAGTGCGTCGCCGCCGGTCCCGCCGATTCGGTTTAAAATGCAAAAAGATACTCCGCGATCAAATCGCCATAAATAAAAAGCCATCCGCCCGCCACAGCCAGAAAAGGCCCGAACGGAATCGTGTCAGCCTTGCGGAAAAATTTCATGTATAAAGCACAAGGCATCGCCACCATCGGACCTACAAATAAAACTAGTAAGACCTTTTTAATCCCCAGAAAGGCTCCTAACATGGCCATCAATTTAATATCGCCTCCGCCCATGCTTTCCCTCCGGTAAATAAAATCACCCGCTATAGCAATAATCCATAAAGAGCCACCACCTGCCAAAATCCCCAATCCCGAGGCCGCGAACCCCTTGAACCATAACCCTTGACCTTGCAAGGCAGGAAAAAGCCCACTCACCAAAAACCCAGCTGCCAGCCCCGGCAAGGTAAGTCTGTCAGGGACAAGGCCTGTCTCGAAATCGATCACAGAAACTGCTAAAAGAATCGAGAATAAAAGGACACCCACTGCAAAAAACGGCGAAAAACCATAAGACCGCCATAATAAAATCCAAACTGCGCCGCTCGCTAATTCCACTAGAAAGTACCGGATGGAAATCTTGGAGCGGCAGTACCGGCACTTCGCGCCCAGCAAAATATAACTTACAAGCGGGATGTTATCGTACCAGGCAATCGGTTTTTGACAATTCGGGCAGTGCGAACCAGGTCGGACAATGGAGGCCTCCCGAGGCAGCCGGTGGATGCAGACATTCAAAAAACTCCCGAATACCAAACCGAATGAAAAAACGAACGTGCCGATCACAAAATTCATAACCGCCCTTCCCGTTCTTCGAGCGCCTTCTCCAAAGCTCGGCGCATTGCCGGA
>JAMWDC010000134.1 GCA_023819025.1 Candidatus Omnitrophota bacterium
GTCCAACAGTTGTCGCCTTTGCCATTGTCTGGGCGCTTGTCTGCGAACTCTTTATCACGCCCTTCCTGATCACCCGCGTCCGCCTCTTTCGTCAAGCTCTGATGAAATCATAGTGCCGGCTCTGTCCGATTTTTCATGGCCTCACTCATTCAGGGGGACGACAAGCCCTTGGTCCAACAGTTGTTGGTCAACGGGTTGGCCCTCGACAAATACATCTGCAATGGGTCTTCCGTGTTGGTCGAGGTTGCGGCTTTGGAGGATGATGCGTCCTCCATTACGTTTGAGGATTTTTCCCAGGGCGATCTTGGCTTCTTTGCCGGCGGCCGTTAAGAGTTCGGGGGCATCAACCCGCCTGAGCCTGACTCTTTGGGCCACGGTCGTTTCAAATCCCAAATCAATCAGGGCGTGGAACGTGTCACCATCCACAATCCGGGTGACTTGGGCATGGTACGTGAAGAGATCGCGTTTCGTTGCATCCTCTGTCCTGGTCATTGCAAGCTCTGAGTCCCCGGTCATGACGAACGTTTTTTGCGAAGCAATCTCGTCTTTCCTTCTCACGTTAACAATGTCCCCTTCCTTGAATTTTCCGTCGAACTTTTCGGGCAGATCACGATAGATCCCAAAACCCAGGTCGATCTTGAGGCTATCTTTCAAGCGGATGATTTGGTAAGTCGATAAAGGACCGGGGGTGATTTCGGGAAGTTTCACGGGGGCAACCAGAGCTGAGGAATTTTTTGACTGCGTTCGCGCTCGCTCAATACGAACAGCTTCGCGAAGTTGATCTCTTGTCCAGTGTTGGATTGATGCCTTCTCGGCAATTTCATCTCTTCGCTTCTTATCCTTAATGGAAAGCAGTTCACGATAATGATTCCACGGCAATTTTCCCGCATGCGGGAAAATCGGGTATTGGCGGGCAAACTCAAGCATGTAATAAAGCTCGGTCTTGCTCGTACCAAGATCCTTGGCCAAGCGCTTGAGAACCTGCATGCCGTAGCCGGCCCGTTCTTTATGCTGGAGGACATGTCTGTCGATGAGTCTGCCGGTCTCCCACGCCTCACGCAGCTTCTCCTGCTCGGCCGCCGCCTCGATCCGGGCCCGGGATGCCGCTCTCGTCTGACGAATGGCTCGCAGAAGTTCGCCATAGGTCGTCACCGCCGCCTCAGCCGAGTAACATGAAGGAATAAGCTCATCCAAGGAGGGTGGGAAAAGAAAAATCAAAAGAGAAACAATCGTAATCACCGTTTTCATCATGTCATAGATATCCTGCTGTCAACTTACAATTGAAGTCTTGCCCCATTGTTGCATTGTCGCCGCTTAAAAAAAGGCGGATGGCGGGGCCGGCTATCATGGAGGTGATAAGCGCCGTCACCACCAGGGCCACAAAGATCGATTCATGAACAATTCCGTATTCCAGCGCAATGCCGGCGAGAATCACCTCCATGGCCCCACGGGCATTCAAGGCAAAACCCAGGGCCAGGGATTTTTTAAACGGCACTCCGCTTAAGCGGGCACCGACACTCGCCCCAAGAATTTTCCCCAGGCAGGCCACGGTCAGGACAAAGGTTACCAGGTAAAAATCAAAATTCGCGATAAAATTCACGCGCAACCCGATGGAAACAAAATAAACCGGGGCAGCAAAAAAACCGGTTACGAACTGATAGATGATCTCCTGGGTATCTTTGCGGTGTTCATCGTCCGGGGTCAGGGCCACACCTACCAGGAAGGCGCCGAAGATGGCATGAATCTTCACTGCCTCCATGAAAGCGGCAGCCAGGAGAACAAATGCGGCCGTTACCGCGATAAATCCCGAAGGCCCGGGACACCATTTCTCCAGGAGCGGGATCAGATGCCGGCCAAGCCGGCGCCCCCAAGTCAGGACAAGCACAAAGACAGCAATCACAAGCACGATCGTCACCCAGGGATTTCCTGTGCCGTGAACGAACCTCGCCAAAAGGACGGCAAAGAGTAACCATCCTGCCAAATCGTTCAAGGTTGCGGAAGAAACCACAAGTCCTCCAAAGGGAGTCCGCAGGAGGTTCAGGTCCGTCAAAATTTTCACGATCACCGGCAAAGCCGATATGGCGAGGGCTGTGCCCATGAAAACGGCGAAACCGAGGTCCGGCGCTTGGGCCTGGGCTGACCAAAGACCGCGGAACCCGAGAACCGCCCAGACCCCTAGGACGAAGGGAACAGCCATGCCCATGAAACTTGTCATAAGAATCGCCCGTCCCTGACTTTTGAGTTCCCCTAAACGGATCTCCAGGCCGGCTACGAACAGAAAGAACATCAAGCCGAGATAAATAATCGCTTCCCGTCCGATGAAGGCAGGCCCGGACATCGGAAACAGTTTCTGGAAAATCCCGGGGGCTAGGGATCCGAAAACGCTCGGCCCGAGCAGGATCCCGCCCAAGAGTTCCCCGAGGACCGGAGGCTGGCCGAGACGGCGCATGATCTGGCCGAAGAGAAGCGCCGTGATGATCATGACGGCAAGCGATAAAAAGAAAATGATTAATGAGTCAGATTGCATACAGGCTCAGTGACAAGTACCAAGTTTTAAGATGTAAGCTTAAAGAAGCTGTATGTGATAAGCCCCATCGTCCTACAGTTTCGATTTTGAAATTTTCTTATCCCTTCTAACCTGCTGCTTACAACTTATCGCTTATGGCCTTACTGTTTCAAGAATTCCAGGACTTTGCGGTTAAAAACCTCCGGTTGTTCTTCCTGCATGAAGTGGCCGGTGCCGGGAATGATTTCATAGCGCGAGCCAGGGATTTCACGGGACCCAGGAGTAGAAATATTTTTCGTGCTCGGCCCAGAGAATCAACGTGGGCGGCGGGTGGGCCTTGAGTTTTTCCATCACTCCATCATAACCGTCGCCGAGATGGCGCATGAGTTTCAGGGCCAGCCGCCTCGAGCGCCAGCTCGAAAGGTACGTTGTATATTCTTTGATGATTTCCCTCTCGATATTTTCAGGCCGGTAAAATCCTTTCTTGATCCCCATCTTCAAGGTCAATGGCCCCAAAAGCAAAAAGCCAAACTCCCCCAAAACGGGTTTGATCATCATCCGTACGTCCACGGCACTGATACTGTCTTCGCTACCGCCTCCGGAAAATAAAATCAATTTGCCCGTTTTCTCCGGATAATTTGCCGCCAGGGCCAAGGCAATCAGGGACCCGGTATCCGTGCCGATGACATGCGCCTTTGCAATACCGAGCTTGTCCATAAAGGCCTTCACAAACTCCCCAAGACGGACGCAGGAAAATCCCCAGTCAACCTTATCAGTTCCGCCGAATCCGACGACATCCAATGCCACCACACGATAATTCGCCGCAAACTCAGGGACGTTTTTGCGCCATCCCTGAAGCGTTTCCGGGAATCCGTGAATGAGTAAAACCGTTTCTCCCTGCCCCCGATCCACATAACGGGTGCTCACTCCGTGAACTTCGATCATCGACGTTTCAAGCATGAGATACGGGTTCCTCCCCTGAAAAACTTTATCGGCTGAATGGGCACAGGAATTCAAGAAAAATGCAATTAAGACGATGAACAAGATTAACCTGCTAAGTTTGACCGTTTTTACCATCGTCCCCTCTCCTTCCTTGAGGGAGCGGGCGGGGTCAGGGTGAAAAACACTGGTTATTCCCCTCACCTTCATCCTCTCCCCCGAGGAGAGATGGAAAATTGAAAAATGAAAACGGTCAAACTGAGTAACCTGGAAGGAAACATGCCATACGATAGATCAAAAATCCGGCTGAATCAATGCCCATTCAATCGTAACTTCAACGGTACCGTAGCAGCACGATGAAAGCCAATTTAGAAAAAGCCCTTTCACAATGGAAAGAGGCCGTCGGTCAGGAATACGTCCGGGACGATGAGGCAATGCTTGACCGGTACAGCTGGTGCAATATCCCGAAAAGTGTCCGGGCCTCAGCCATTCTTTTTCCCGCCGATGTGGATGAGGTTCAAAAAGTCGTCAGGATCGCCGCTGTATGCGAAGTCCCCCTTTATCCCATCAGCCAAGGGAAAAACTGGGGTTACGGTGCAGCCTGTCCGGTTCAGGAAGACAACGTCATTTTGGATTTAAGACGCCTTAACAAAATCCACGAAGTGAATGAAAAGTTAGCTTATGCGGTTGTCGAACCCGGCGTCACCCAGCAGCAGCTTTACAACTACCTCAAAGAACATCAGATCCCTCTGGAGTTCGATGTCACCGGAGCCTCGCCCGAGGCAAGCTTACTGGGCAATATTCTCGAGCGAGGTTACGGACAGACACCTTACAGCGACCATTTTCTGAATTCCTGTTCCATGGAAGTGGTCCTCGCAGACGGGCGCATCCTGGAAACGGGTTTCGGGCATTATCCCAACGCAAAAACACGTTATCTTTACAAATGGGGGATTGGCCCTTACCTGGACGGTATTTTCAGTCAATCCAATTTCGGCATTGTCACCAAGATCGGAATCTGGCTTCTTCCCAAACCGCCCCATTTCGGGGTTTTCTTTTTCGATATACCCGACGACCGATGGCTCGGGGAAACGGTGGAACGACTGCGCGAATTAAAACTTCAAGGCGTGTTGACCAGCGCCGTTCATCTTTTCAACGACATCCGGGTCATTTCCTCGCTCCAGCAATATCCATGGAAGGAAACGTACGGAAAAACACCTCTTCCCGAAGAGGTCCGAAAAGATATTCAAAGGAAACACCGTGTCAAAGCATGGAATTGCGCCGGAGGACTCCGGGGAACCCGAAAACAAATCCGCGCGAATCTGGACCGGATCCGGAAATCCTTGCGGGGGCTTGTCCGTGTTCATTACCTTTCGGACACAATGATCTATTGGCTGGAGCGGTTTGAACAACCCCTGAAGAAGATAAGCGGGCTCGACGTCCGACGCCGTGTTTCTTTCCTGAACCTTCTCAGGGGCATCCCCACTGAAAATCCTCAATTGGCATGTTATTGGAGGAAGCGGAAAAAAGCGCCCGAGGATCACTATACTCCGCTCAAGGACCGGTGCGGCCTGATTTGGTGCTCGCCCATGATTCCGATGACCGGGGAAGATGTCCTCGCCTTCTTGCAGATGACGCGATCCATCTGTACCCAATACGGCTTCGAGACCAATGTCTCCATGAATCTTGTCACCGAACGGGCGCTGGACTGCGTCGTCGCTATCTCGTACGACAAAGAAGATCCGCATGAAACGCTCAAGGCTTCGGAATGTCACCGTGAAATCTTGAAAAGTTACCTTGAGGCGGGTTATATCCCCTATCGGATCGACACCCAGTCCATGAATGTGATTCTACAAGACGACCCCTTCTGGCAGGTCTGCAGGGAAATTAAGCGCACCCTGGATCCGCATCATATTTTTTCGCCAGGCCATTATAATTTCCCGCCCTGATTCTCACGCTTGCATCCTGCAGAGACTGCCCTTTTTGAAGCCGATCCGGCAGTCACGAAAATTTTTTGATTTCTGCATTTTTAAAACCCAGTATCCGTGGCGGGAAGATTTAAGTCCGGATAACATTGATTTAAGTAATGGCAGACTGCCGGCTGGAGGGGCTGAATCGGTTGGCTCCATTGGCGGATGAGGTCAGGATTCCACCGGTAATAATTCTTAAACAGTTCCACAGGTGTAGTTTTTTCCAACATATACGCTTTCAGCCGTTTATTGGAAGATGCGTTCTTCTTAAAACTTTCGTAATCCAGATGCATCGCAAGGGCAGGATTGTTATTCGCCGCAGCGTAGGACCGTATTTCGCTGACAGATTTGAATTCAAAATACCGGTAAAGTTTCTCATGTTTAGGATGGACGGAAATCACGAGATCCGTGATACCGGCATAGTCCGAATAGTTAATCATAACTTTGAAAAGACAAAGGGCCTGCGACAGTTTCATTAAATCGGCTAAAGCAAACCGACGGGCCATGAACTGTGCTAAATCCAGAGCCAAAAGACTTACTTCTGCAAGATACCTCCCGGGTTGGCGTAACTTTTTAATCTCTCCAGGGAAGACGGCTTCCGAAGGCAACCCGCAAAGTGTATCGGGGATGAGGGTCAGGGTTCCAAGAAGGGATCCCTTTTTTTCCAAAATAAAGGTGCGGGTCTCCGGCAAAAAACAGAAAGCGGTATAGTGCATGCCCCTAGGGTTGGGCGAACAATATTTCCGGGCGAGGTATTCCTTATAAACCAGTTTGTAGGCCTCTGCCAAATCATCGAAACTCCTAACGGGTCGGGCTTGTAGGGTTGAGTCCTGCTTGCGAGCGACATTGCAAAGTGTATTGGCAATAAAGTGGGTGACTTCTTCGTTATGAGAAAGGCGTTCTGAATCCTCAAAAGCAATTCCGCATTCGACAATGTTGACGCCGCATTC
>JAMWDC010000135.1 GCA_023819025.1 Candidatus Omnitrophota bacterium
ACCCAAATGCAAAATGATGTTGTCATCCGAGTTAAGATTCAGGAAGAGATTCCCGGTGAGCCTACAACCCGAAGCTTCTACTTTTTCGACGATCACGGCCGATCCGTCGGTTATGCGATGGAGGCTGCGTGGCGTGGCGAAATGCCGCCGACCGGGAATCACCATATTTTTGTCGATGATCATGCGGATGCTCATGCCTTCGTCGGCCGGGGCATTGATTTACACAATCCAGAAACCTACAAGGATAAGTATCTGGATATTGATATGAAAAATTTTGTGATGGCGTTTGACCATGCCCAATGCCTCGGCAGTCATTATTGGGTGCTTGCCAACCATCGTTATTACCGCAAGGGGCCGCCACGTGTATCTCCGATTTTCACCAACAAGATACCGAATTTTATGATTCCGGAAAAAGATTATTGGTCCTTGGCGGATCGGCCGGTGAGGAAACCGGCATTTGTTAATATCGATACGGACGCTACAGGCCAAATAAATATGCGGGGATACTCGATGCATGAGGATGTTATCGCTCCACCGCTCAAAGCTTCGGATTTTTCGTTTTTCTCGGATTTTCTCATCCGGCTCAAACGCCAGGACCGGGTTAAGGTATCCTGCTTTCACGCCTCGACCTCCTACCAAAATGAGGCCGACAATTTCGGCGATATCCGGATCGTTCGATTCCTCGCCATCGTTGCCCCGGTCATCTTCTTGATTCCCGAAGAACGCCTTCCGTTTGAACGTTTGAAAGAACTTGTCCGACAGGCCATGCCGGTTCCGGATTCAAAACGCCGTGCTGAGGTGCGGGAGAAAAAAAGCAGAGAGCAGAGGGTGAAGAGCAGAGAAGGGGAAAAAGGGGTTGGCACCATGACCCATGCTCCTGGCTCTATGCAGCGCCCAATCGAGCCTCGCCGCTCTGAGGTGCGGGATTTTCCTGAACTTATGACCCTTTTAGCCGTCATGTTGGCAGCCGAAGGCATTATTGTCGCTGCTGATCAATGGATTAAATCTTTCGTAAGACTTAACATGCCGCTTACTCGGGAGGTATTCGATATAAGTGCTGAAGGTCAATCGAAAGTTATAAATTATGAAGATACGCCAGGGAAACATTTACTAGGGAAATTATTTTTGCAATACAGTCGTCATCGGATAAATCTTTTTGCGATCGGCACTAATTTAATAGGGATTCTCATAATAGCTTCCTTCCCATTTTTGTTAGCCGCAGATGTTGATCTGGCGATGACCGTTAAAATTGCGTTTCTTGTATTCTGCGGATTTTATGGAGGGGGCGCACTGAGTACCCTTTTAGATTTATTCCGTTTTCATACTGGGATTAATACTTTTACCTTAAAGACCCAAAAGCACCGTTATGATTTTAACTTGGCTGATGTAGTTATGCCCGCTGTTTACTGGATCGATTTGTTAAGGGAGATAGTTGATCCTGTGATCCGTCTTCGTGTATCCGGCCGCCGCTCTGAGGCGCGGAAGCCGGAAGGCGAAGAACTTAAGCAAGCGATTCAAGAATTTATAGAGGCGTTCAACACGGATGCTTCTGACATTGATCAGAAAAGACAGCGTTTGGCTCGTGCGACTTTAGCGTTGGCTACGGATCTTCGGGACGGATTAGTGACTTTCCGAAACTTGAAATTAGAAATTGGGAATGAGGAATCCAAACGGATGCAGGTTGAAATTGTCGAGGTTTTCCTGCGGGATCTTATCAAGCAATTCCAAAGTATTGAAGATCAGGTTTATGGTTCCGCTATCAGGGATGATCGCATCGGTTATGATTTTATCCTGCTGCTATCCAGGGAGCTTGAGGATGCCATTATAAGACTTCGCTCAGGTGATAAAGACGGCGCCATCTACATCCTCCAACAATTAAACTGGACCTATTCAGAATCCAGAGGCAAAACTTTCGATATGGTACATGAGCTGGCAGCACTTAAGGCTGGGGCGCCGGGCGATCCCGATATCCAGAATGAATTAGCTATGGCCCATCGGCTTGTGGGTGAATACATCCAGCAGACTGCAGATTTAAGGCCGCAGCTTGGAGAAATTATTCCTGCCCTTGAGTTTCTCCCGAATAATTTACCCATGCACGCTTCAGTCGTCCAGCAGGCTATGGAGCAAATCGATTCCTTTGAAGGGGTGGGTGATGCCATACGCAGGCTCGCAATCATCGGCCAAGAATTTGCCGAAAACCGCAACATGCGCCAATTGCCGGCGGGCAGCATTGACTTGTGGCATGTGTGGCACCGGGCGCACCTTCAAACAGGGAATGTAAACACGATTGAAATGCCGTATCACATGACAAGCGATCTGCGACAGGGAAAGCCTCCGGAATCTCCGGGGACATTACGCATCCTTTTCGGTCAAATGGCACAGGAATTGGAGCACTTGCCCGAATCTGAACATGCGATGCGCGCGGTCCTTCTATGGGGTATGGTTGCCCTTCTCCGGGAAATTGATGCGCGCGGCATGACGAACGATATGAATGCGGCTCATGTTGAATGGTTTGATGCATCCGACATTCAGCGGAAGAAACCTGAGGCTCCGGGCTATTATCATGCTCTCGCTCTAGACGAGATGAAACATCTCGTCCGTTCTGAAATGCGGAGTGAACATATGACGAAGTACGTAGGACGAATTACGGATAAACAAACTGAAGGTGCGATTACAGAATCTCTTCGTCATTCGTCATTTAATATTCGTAATTTGTTTCGCCGCTCCGAGATGCGCGGGAGGGATCTCGATGCGTTTATGCTTGCGGTCATGCTCGAACTCGATGAGGAAGGTTTCACGACAGGGGAGCTAAGAGAAAAAGGACTGCAGTATCCTTACGACCACGTCGCGCTGGCAAAAAGACGTGGATATTTAGAGGTGACGGGTAGAAAGGAAGCTGCCCCCGGGCGTTATACTCCGATTTATCGGGTGACGGAGATCGGGAAACTGGCTGGGTTCCGAATCGCAGATCGGCTTCAGGCTTGGCAGATTCCTTATCTCTTTGCATTGCAGAAGGTGCTGAGACGCAGGCCCAAAAATCCTAATATCTTGGAACGTTTTTGGACCGCTGATTCGCGTATTCGTATGATCCCGGAAAAAATGAGGACCCTGGCAAGGGTTGCCGACGTCCTTGGAGTCAAAGAGAAAATCTTGAAAACGTTTCTCGAAGAAGAGTTCCCGGAATATGCGGCGATGTATCAGATTCTGATGACAGAACCTCCCGCCCGCTCCGTACATGGGGAGCCTGGCCAACTGCCAGGCTCCCAGTACGATCCGAGCCGGCATGCGCGAGCCGAGACACGGGAAGCAGATCCGTATGCCTTTGAAAAATTGGTGAATGCAGATGAAGCTGTGATGTCCATGCTTTATCCGATTCTCATGGCGGTTTCGACGGAGACCCTCCCCGGCTTTAAACCGTTTGTTCAAATCGAGATGGACCCTGAAACCGGGGAAGAAAAAGAAATCACAAGTATCCCCTTGGCGCAAGCGAATGGCAGAAAGCCTCATCTTCCTTCCACAACTGGGTATTTTAATACCCGCTATGCGCGTATCGGTTCCTTCCGGTTCGTGGATCACCGGCTCAAGCCTTATCTGGATCTTCTGTTGAACAAAGACGGTGCGCCCCCTGCCGGCCGCGTCATTTATCTTCATGAAATGGAAAGTTCCTTTACCTCTTCCAGAGAAGATAACCTCGAACCCTATGTCTATCCGATGATCGCAGCCATTGATTCCGTGGATATGGAAGGGGTTCAGGTTTTGGAGTTTGGGGCAGGAGTCGGTGAGGGTTCTTACGTCGCCTTCAGAAAAGGCGGATTCCCAATCCTTGTGGAAATTAATCCCAAACATCGGCAGGCGTATCGGAAAAATTTAGAACTCAATGTCCCTCAGGAAAAATGGAACCGCTTTCGTTATATCATGGGCGATATCAATGACAAGAAGGCCCTTCTCCCAAGACTCAAATTGAGTGAAAGATTTCTGCGAAACATCGGCGCAGGACCTGTTCGTGTGATCATGGCCAACCTGGGCGAACATCCTTGGCTTTATGTGCCCGGGACGCATTTGAATGCGATTTCCTACACGGATGATTTTCCTGAGGTCGAATATTACATCCTGGGCGGGTATGTACTGGGATGGGTGAATGAACAGGGACAAAGACCTCAGGATGCGGCATTCGCTGAGGCCAAGAAGGCGCTTCGAGATCGAGGATTTCGAGAAATCCGCCGTTTCCAACGCCACTTATACGATAGTAAAACTGGCAAAGGAATCGGAGGCGAAACGACTGCTGTCTTTCGGAGGGGGTCTTTAAAATCAGAAGGTGCCGTTTCCGAGATCGTACGGTCTCAAACAAATCCCCGCTCTGAGGTGCGGAGGGGAATGTTTGATTTTTACTTCAAGCCCAAAGCTTTCGAAAGAGACGGGAAATTTTATCGTCGGTTTGGAATTCGCGGGTTCAAAAAGTTTTTTGAGAAATATCATTTAATCGGGAAGCCGGATTTTTTTGCGGCACGATCGGATAAAAGCCTCGAAACGTTGAAGAGACGGCTCGAAAACATCATTGCCTTCGGTAAACCTAAAGAGATCATCCATCTCGTTACCTTTTTGGCATCCCTGCCTGTTTCTGCGGTGGCCGGTTATTTCGGATACTTTTTTGGGGGTATCATCGCCGCAGCCGTGGGATTATTTTATGGTCTTTACCCCGTGATGCTCAATCGTTACACGCGAGCGCTCGCCTATCGAAGATTACGCGGGCTGGAAACCATGATGACAGCCGGTCCCCTTTTAAAAAGGCCGAAGGTCGATTTCATTACCTCGGTCGCTGAGTCGGAGAACATTCGTGCCGAAGCAGGGGGGACTGGACAGAAAATTGCGGGGGATGTGGCTACGGATGCTCAGGCGGCGTATGCGAAAATAACGGCAAGGCTTCGGAATTATATGCAAAACAAAGAACTAATTCACGGGGTCTTTCAAGGCGGCGGTGTCAAAGGAATTACCTATGTGGGTGCGCTGGAAGAACTCGAAGAGCAAAGGATGTGGTTTGCAAGTGTGGCCGGGACTTCCGCCGGAGCTATTGTGGCAAGTCTGATTGCGGCCGGTTTTGAACCCGTGGAGATAAAGAAGATTCTTTTTGAAACCGACTTTAATCTCTTTAAAGATAAAACGTGGGGTTGGGTTCCACCGTTTCTGTCCCTTTTGATTTGGGGCGGTGCTTACAGAGGCGAAGCCTTTGAACAAGCAATGGATAAAGTCTTAAAAGAAAAATTGGGATTTTCACCTACCTTGAAAGATCTTCCGATTCCACTCACGGTCATTGCCAGCGATATTTCCAATGAAAAAATGCTCATCCTGGATAAGGAATCCTATCCGCACCTTAGCGTCGCTCAGGCGGTACGAATGTCGATGAGTATCCCGCTTATTTTCAGGCCTGTCAAGTTGACCGATGGGTTTTCATCCGGAACCAAGCGGGTGGTGGACGGTGCGTTGCTCAGTAATTTTCCTCTGGATATAGCCCAAAAAAGATCCCGGGAAGATGGGAGACGATTGGTTGGTTTTCTGCTCCAGGAACATCACGGTGGAAATGGGGTATCCAAAGTGATTCAATTACTCAGGAAGGCCTATACATTAGCAGATGTCATCATCGGCATGATCCGCATCGTTACGGGCGCTCACTATAAGCCGCACATCGAGGATGAGGATTGGGCCCGGATTGTTCATATTCCTGTAGGCGATGTGAGCGCTTGGAACTTTAGTCTTTCCGACAATGAAAAAAGGGAATTGGTGGAGAAAGGCAGGAAAGCGGCCCGGGAGCATCTCGGTTCCGCATTAGGAGGTGTCAAAGGTCAACCGGAAGATCCCAGCCGTTTGATTGAAAAAAAAATTTATTTATGGACGAAACAGGCGGCGAGGCTCATTCATGTTCAGTTCAAAAGGGATAATCCCACGCAGCCTTACAGGCTTTGTATCCTGACGCCATTTATTTTTGAGGCGAGGCCTCGTACACGGGGGCGGGCGTATATCCGCCGTCATGCCCGGCCGTTTGAAATCGAGACGAGGCTTCAAACGCCGCGCGAAGTCCACGATGCCTTGCAGGAACTTGAGGTCGAGCTTAGGGAAAGACGACCCCGCTGGAAAAAAGTCAATGAACGGGGCTATCGCGATTTCGTCAAGTGGGTTGAGAAAAGATACAGTTCCCAGCAACGCGCTGAGGTACGGGGAGGAACTCAAGGAGATCTTCAAAGTAAAAAGCCTGCATTACTCGACGCCCAATATTTTTATCAATTGACAAAAACATTAATCAAGCGCTTGGATAGACGGACTTTTTCGTGG
>JAMWDC010000136.1 GCA_023819025.1 Candidatus Omnitrophota bacterium
GGACGGCAGTATCTTTGCTCTTTAAAATAAACCCCTCGGTCGCACGGCCGACAGTCATGAAGGGCTTCAGGAGAGTCAACGTGACAGCATGGAGAGGCTCGCGGATTCTTGGATCCTGAAGGATAACGAGGAGGGGCAAAACTGCAACAATGATAGGAAAATACAAATAACGGCGGCTTCGCATGAACTGACGTGCGGTGAAAAACCAAGTTACAACAATCGCCTCAACTTAAGAGGCCGCTAATACTCTTTGTTATTGCCGCTATTGACCGCGAGACGTTTCAGCAACTGAAAGTCGCTTAAGTACCGTCCCGTCCCCAAGGCAATGGCCGTTAGAGGATCATCGGAGATATGGACCGGAAGACCTGTTTCCTCGCTGATCAATTTGTCGATGCCCCGCAAAAGCGACCCTCCGCCAGCCAAAATCAGGCCCCGATCAATCAAATCGGCCGACAACTCAGGGGGTGTCCGTTCCAAGGCGATCCGGATCGCCTCCAAGATCGACGAGAGAGGCTCCGAAACGGCTTCTCGAACCTCTTCGCTCGTCACGGTAACGGTCTTGGGCAATCCGGCCAGGATATCGCGGCCTTTGACATCCAAGGTAGTTTCTTCTTCCATGGGATAGGCGGATCCTATCCGAATTTTAATTTCTTCCGCCGTGCGTTCGCCGATCATCAGGTTGTAGGCCTTTTTCAAATGCATGATGATCGCATCGTCAAATTCATCGCCTCCGATGCGGATGCTTTTTGAAAAAACAATCCCGGATAGAGAAATTACTGCGATTTCCGTCGTCCCTCCCCCGATATCGATGATCATATTGCCAGCCGGTTCGTGAATTGGAAGGCCGACTCCAACGGCGGCAGCGATCGGCTCTTCCACCAGATACACGGGACTCCGTGCACCGGCGCGTTCCGCCGAATCCTTCACCGCACGTTTCTCAACCTCGGTAATACCGCTCGGGACTGCAATGACGACGCGGGGACTGATGACACGATTTGAGCGGTGAACCTTGCGGATGAAATAGCGAAGCATGGCTTCGGTAACGTCAAAATCGGCAATCACGCCGTCCTTCATGGGGCGGATTGCAACAATGTTACCCGGTGTACGCCCGAGCATACGCTTAGCTTCTTCCCCAACGGCCAGCACCGAATGCGTCAACCGATCAATCGCTACAACGGACGGTTCACACAACACCACTCCCTGACCTTTGACATAAACGAGGGTATTTGCCGTTCCTAAATCAATTCCTATATCACTGGAAAAGACACCCAGTATACGATCAAGGAAGAACATGCCGATTTATTCTGTTCCTTTTCTTGAGGGATTTGATTTCACTTCCGAAGCAGGTGGAGTATATCGGAATCAAGATCAACTGTCAAGCCATGGTTACACAAAAAATTGCCTTCGGACGGTCAAAATCAAGCGTCACGCTGCCTGTTTCAACCGCTCAAATTCCGCAAAAAAGGCAGGAAAAGACGTTGCCACGCAGTCGATATCTTCGACCCTAATTTCCCCTTCCGCAGCCAAAGAGGCGACCGCCAGACTCATTGCCGTACGATGGTCACCAAAACTTTGTCCCGTGCCCGAGGAAAAGTGCTCGACGCCTTTAATGATACAGCCATCCGGCAATTCCTGAAGGCTGCCTCCGATCGCATTTAAATTGTGGACCATGGATTGGATGCGATCCGTCTCCTTAACCCGAAGTTCGTGGGCCCCCGTAATCAGGCTTTCTCCTTCTGCTAATGCCATCGCAACCATTAAAATCGGAAGTTCATCGATCAGAGCCGGAATCTCCTCTTTGGGGATCCGGGTCCCCTTCAACCTGCAGCCTTCCGTATAAATACAACCTACAGGTTCCGGTTCTTCCTTAAGACGTTTAATTTCAATCTTCGCGCCCATCCTCTCCAAAACCCGAATCACTCCCGTACGTGTAGGATTGAGGCAGACGTTTTCGATCGTCAAAAACGATCCAGGTGTCATGGCGGCACCGACCAAAAAAAAGGCGGCAGCCGAAATATCACCCGGAATCGCCATATGAAGAGGACTCAAGCGAACGGCCTTCTCGACCACAAGCCATTCGCCCTCCTGCCTCAAAGGGGCACCGCACATTCTTAAAAAACGTTCCGTATGATCACGGGAAGGAATGAATTCCTGAATGCGCGTCTGGCCTTCGGCATAAAGACCGGCAAAAAGGAGAGCCGATTTGACTTGGGCGCTGGACAATTCATTGACAAAATCAATGCCCTTGAGACGTCCGCCGTGAATCACCAATGGCGCAAAGTTACCATTATCCCTGCCTTTAATTTGCGCACCCATCTTCTTTAAGGGCTGAGTAACACGGCGCATGGGGCGCGATGACAGCGAAGGATCCCCCGTTAATGTTGCCTTAAAACGTTGGCCGGCAAGGATGCCTAGTAGAATTCTCATCGATGTGCCGGAATTTCCCATATCCAGATCGCCCTTTGGGGCACAAAGGCCCGAAAGACCAACGCCATCCACGGTCAACCGTCCCGTTCCCTTTTCAAGGCCCATGGGCACACCCATACATTCAAATGCAGTCAATGTCCGCAGGCAGTCTTCGGCTTCAAGAAAATGGGTAAAAGAACTTTGACCCTCAGCGAGAGCTCCGAACATTACGGCACGGTGGGAAATAGACTTATCCCCCGGAGGCACAAATATCCCTTTGAGACATGAGGGACCGTTCAATACTTTGGACGGCATCTTGGGGTATGAGAGAAACTAATTACGCCGGACCCAAATACGAAGTTGATCGAGTTTTTTGAGTATTACTTCCTGGGTCTCGATCACCTTCTTCTGGTCGGCTTCGATTTGAGCCAAACGCGTTTCGATATTTTTTAATTGAGTTTGAGCCGAAACTTGCCCAGTTTGCTGGGCGTACAAACCTTTCGACCCCTGAAACAGAATCAAAATAATAAAGGGCATTAGAAGAAAAACCATTTTTTTGAATATCATCGATTGAATTTCCCGTTTTGAATCTGGCCCTTACCGTTTAAAAAAATCGAATAAACAAAGAATGAGTTGCTCCAGTTTTTACAGAATAAGATTCTCCCCCTTCCCGCCACTAATTCTTCGGCGGGTCCGTCCTTTGGCGAGATGGAGGGAGAAATAACTGGAGCAACTCATAAAGAATTAGACTTTGCGGATCGAATCCCCTTCGGCTATCTTGCTATTTTCGTTTTCCTCAACAATGGTCGCAGCGGCAAAATTGTCGTAAAGCTTTTCAACCTGAACACGCCCAATCGGCTTCCCATCACGTTCCGCCACGAGAAAGTCTCCGATCTTAAGTTGATCGCGCAACCCCACATTCACGACAACAAAATTAAACTTCCGGTTCACAGTCATAATTTGGGGCCTTTTAACAGGAGCTGTCGGGGCCGGGACCGCCGCTGCGGGAGTTTCCTTTGCCGCTGTCGTGGGAGTTTTCTGCGAGACAACCGGAACGGCAGTCTGAGCGACGGTAGGTGGAACGGCAACGGGCGTCGCTGGAGTCTGGACTCCGCGAGCCTGCGCCTCTAATTTAGCGCTCCGATCTTCAAGATTTTTAATCATTTTGTTGAGGTTGGATATCTCGATCCAACTCTGATCCAGTTGCTTTTTGAGATCGTTCCTTTCCCCGGCGATCGTCTTCACTTGGTCGCGCATCCGGCCGATTTCGGAACGATACTGGTCGGATTCCAGCTCCAAAGATTGCGTCCTCTCACGAAACTGAATTTGGGAAGCCTCTAAGGCGGTCCGTTCCTTTCTCTCGGCGTTCAGTGCAAAATACAAATAAAGAGATCCGGCAAAAGCAGCCAAGGACAGCAAGAAGGCAAATAAAATGGCAATTTTAACACCAATCAATCGAGGGGGGCCAGTAATCTCGGGGGCAATTAACGCTGGGCTTGTTCGCTCAAGTTTTAGGTCATCCTTAGAAAGATGTTTGTAAATTGTCGACATAGACTCACCTTTTTGTCAGAAATTTTAGCCGTAATCCTCTGATATCCTTAAGGCTAGGGCGTTTATGCTATCATACCTAGTTTTTGATTGCAATGCATTATAAAGCAAAAACTACAAGTAAAATATAATCCTTTTATCGTTTGATACCGAGTTGATCAGGAAATTACTTTACCAAGAGGGACTTAAGCTCTTTCATGAAATGGCCGACGTCTTGGAATTCCCTGTAGACACTGGCAAACCTGACATAAGCAACTTGGTCAATTTGAGCGAGTCGCTGCATCACGAATTCCCCAAGGACGTGAGAAGGCACCTCCTTTTCATACTTCTCCCGAAGCATCTTTTCCAGATGATCGGCAATCTTATCCTGTTCCGCCAGAGGGATCGGCCTTTTGCCGCATGCCTTGTAAATTCCCGAAAGGACTTTTGCACGATCGTAGGGTTCACGGCGATGATCCTTTTTGATCACAAAAAGCGGAATCGCCTCGATCCGTTCATACGTTGTGTAGCGCCGGCTGCAAGCTTCACATTCCCGCCGGCGCCGGATGGCTTTGCCGTCATCACACGAACGGGAGTCGATTACCTTATCGTTTTCTTTCTTGCAATAAGGGCATCGCATGACGTTGACTTCGTGGGTTTAACATGATTGATACTTTTCAAGCAATTCGGGATACAGTGGAAATTTTTTGACCAACGCTTCAACACGGGCGCGGACTGCGGCTAAATTTTTGTCATCCGTCGGGGCTTTCAAGGTCTGGTCAATCATCTGAGCAATCTCTTCCATTTCCTTTTCCGTCATCCCGCGCGTGGTCACCGCAGGGGTTCCCAAACGAATGCCGGACCCCTTAAAGGGAGATTGTTTGTCGAACGGGATCATGTTTTTATTAACTGTGATTTTTACCCGGTCGAGTATTTCCTGGACTTCTTTTCCTGTAAAACCTTTGACGGTGACATCAACCAGCATCAAATGATTATCCGTTCCGCCCGAGACAATCCGCCAACCCCGTTGTGCCATGGCCTTGGCGAGGGTTCTCGCATTCCGGACGATCCTACCCGAATAATCCTTAAATTCCGGGGTCATGGCCTCTTTTAAAGCAACGGCTTTCGCCGCAATCACATGCATCAGAGGCCCACCCTGAACACCTGGAAAAACACTCGAATCAATGGCCTTCGCGTATTTTTCTTTGCAAAGGATCATCCCGGCTCGGGGACCTCGAAGAGTTTTATGAGTCGTGGTCGTGACGACATCCGCGTAGGGAACAGGGTTAGGATGGTGACCGCCTGCTACCAATCCGGCGAAATGGGCCATATCGACCATCAAGAGAGCCCCCACTTGATCCGCAATCTCCCGCCCGCGTTTGAAATCAATAATGCGGGGATACGCCGATGCGCCCAGCAAAATCATCTGAGGCCGATGTTCGAGCGCCAACCTTTCGAGTTCATCATAATCAATCTGCTCATCTTTGGGACTCACCCCGTAAGGAATGATCGTGTAGTACTTGCCTGAAAAATTCATTTTGTGGCCGTGAGAAAGATGACCTCCGTGAGCCAGATCCATGGCTAAAATCTTTGCACCCATCTCTAAAAGGGCGATATAGACCGCAATATTAGCGGAGGTACCCGAGTGAGGCTGGACATTGACATGTTCGGCACCGAAGAGAACCTTAGCTCGGTCGATGGCCAATTGTTCGGCCTGATCGACACATTCACAACCGCCATACCAACGTTTGGCGGGATAGCCTTCGGCATATTTATTCGTCAGGACAGATCCTGCTGCCTCCAAAACGGCCAGGGAGGTAAAATTTTCGCTGGCAATTAATTCAATATTGCCGTTTTGACGAAGGATTTCGCCGCGGATCGCCTCATAAATTTCCGGGTCTTGATCTTTAAGATAAGATTTATCTTGAGTGTTCGGCCTCGTAATCATAGATCTTTTGAACGCGGCGTTCATGCCGCCCTCCTTCAAAAGAGGTTGTCAACCATGTGCGGATCAATGATTCCAAAATTTCCGGTTGGATAAACCCGGCCCCCAGGATCAACATATTTGCATTATTATGTGCCCGCGAAAGTTGTGCCTCTTCCACCGTGTGTACCAGGGCCGCATAAACCCCCCGAACTTTATTGGCTAAAATCGAGCTACCGATCCCGGTATGGCATACACCGATCGCACGGCTGCAGGTACCCGAACCCAATTTTTCGGCGGCACGTAAAATGAAGTCCGGATAATCGGAAGAATCCTCGGAATCGGTCCCGCAATCGATCACATCGCAGTTAAGCTTTTTCAGAATTTGAAAAATTGGCTGTTTTAAACGATAACCGCGATGATCACATGCAAAGGCAACTTT
>JAMWDC010000137.1:0-4182 GCA_023819025.1 Candidatus Omnitrophota bacterium
GCGGTATAGAATTCATGCCGGCCGATGATGTCAAAGACGGCTGCCGGAATGAAATGGTCATAGCTTCCGGCACCGAGAAAGGATAAACAATCATGGACCGTACGGTTTCGGAAGGAGAGATCCCTAAAAAGCTTCTGAATTTCAAATTCGCTCTGACCTTCCGAGAGCCGAATTTTGGGATTCCGGATCGACGCAGGAATTCCTCTCATCAGGTCTTCCACAGACGAAACACCGATTTCCTTAAGCATCGCCTTCCTATCTTCTTCAGTCAAGGGATGGTAATGCATGGATCCTCGCCTTGGATATGCTTCGGCTTATTCCATTTAGGTGGAGTCAAAAATATTTGGCGTGAGGGACAGGGCTACTTCCGACCCATCCTCCTGAAGACCGTAGGCTCGCAGAATTTCACAAGATCTCCGCCACTCACGCACTGGTGGATCCGCCACCGTTTTGTGGAGGACATCACTTCGTTCAGGTGCTCCTCGTGTAGAGAAAGAAAAACTCTCCGAGGGCATTTAGTGCTGATTTTCCTGTTTTACGTGATTTTCGTAATCTTGTACAGCCAGAAGGCCATCCCATTCAGCAGGATTTGAAGCCTCCAATTCAAATAACCAACCTTCGCCGTAACAATCCTGATTGACAACGGCAGGATTAGTTTCAAGATCGGTATTGATCCGAACGACCTTCCCGGATACAGGACTGTAAATATCGAATGCGGCCTTGACCGATTCGACTACAGCCACCGCCTTGCCCGCCTGAACCTGACTCCCTGTCTTTGGAAGCTCAATAAAAACAATATCCGAGATTTCCTGCTGGGCATAATCCGTAATCCCGACGGTTATCACCAGACCCTCGCGTCGTGCCCACTCGTGGGTTTTTGTATAGCGTAAATCTCTTGGAAAATTCATTGCAGCTCCTTCATTTATTTTCTCTTACGCCTGTAAAACGGCAATGAAACCACCACTGCTTTCAAGGATTGCCCGCGAACAACAATTTCGAGTATATTCCCAGGCTCGGATTCGCCCACCGGAACATACCCCATCCCTATGTTTTTCCCCAGCGTGGGGGCAAAACCACCACTTGTGACCTCTCCAATACGCTCATTTTCTTTACGGATCTTATAACCCGGGCGAGGGATACCCCGTTCGACCATTTCAAAACCGACAAGGCGCCTGCGGATCCCGGCTTCTTTCTGTTGGAGAAGTGGTCCGCGACCAACAAAAGAATTTTTTCCTAAATCCACCGCCCAGCCGATCCCGGCCTCATAGGGAGTTGTGTCATCATCCATATCATGACCGTAAAGCGGCATGCCGGCTTCAAGACGCAGGGTATCCCGCGCGCCAAAACCGACAGGCGAAAGTTGACGGGAAAGTGTCCCATCCCCACCCGCATCGAAGATGACCTCCCAAACGTTGGGTAAAGCATCCGAGTCTACAATGATTTCAAATCCGTCCTCCCCCGTATAACCGGTCCTGGCAATCATACCGTTACCATACGGTTGGAACCGATAATATCCCAGCGAAGTAAAGGATGGATCAAAAATCCGGCTGATCACGTTTGCGCTTAATGGACCCTGAATGGAGAGAATCCCTTTTTCGCCGGTGAAATTTTCGAGACGGATCCCCACGGATGCACGGGATTCGATCCATGTAAAATCCTTATCGGCATTGCCCGCATTGACAACGAGCCAAAATTCGTCACGGTCGAAACAATAGACGATAATATCGTCGATGATCCCGCCCCTTTCATTCAGAAGTGGCATATAACGGGCCATACCCTTCTCCATCGTCTGAATGCACCGAGGAAGAAGTCCTTCAAGAAACCGAGACGTTCCCGATCCGCTTACACGAATCACTCCCATGTGCGAAATATCAAAGACGCCAACCCTCTGACGAACCGCCCGATGTTCTTCGAGAATGGAGGTGTAATAAAGGGGAACTTCCCAACCGGCGAACACTCCAAACTTGGCGCCCCTTTGAACATGTTTCTCATAGAGAGGAAGGCGGTGAATCTTTTTTTCAGAAGCCTTATTCAATCTCGGTTCTCCAAGCCCAAAAACAAAAACTCCCAACTCCTCCGTTTCAATCATCATGAACTTAACGGGATTATTATAGAAGCCGTGCTAGGACACACTGTTAAAGCCACATTATAAAGCCGCTTGACTAAAAAGCAATCGCAAAAAGACAGTCTCAAAAGGGAGCCTGGATGTGTCCCCCTTTAGCAGTTCTCCAACAGAAGACTTCTCTAGCCCAACTTACGCACGGACGCTTTACAAATGACTTTTTTGAGAAACAATCTTGACCTTTCTTTGAGGTAACCCAAGGGTATACGGTGGTCAAGGATTGTGAAAAGCCATGTAGTGCAAACCTGAAAACTTCAATTCAATGAACTCAAAGACTTACGAGAATCGACATGCTCTTATGTGTAAGATAGGCTAGGAGGAGCTTAAGGATGTTACCGAGAATACGAACTGCTGAAACAGGACCGCACCCGGCAATTTGGAATTCATTCTGTTTCCGGCAATGTCGTGTATAATATATCCGTCACCAGACCTTTTCGAAATGACAGAACCACAGACAAAACTCCTTCAATTTTTTATCTGCAAGGATTTCCAAACCTTGAATCAGGATTGCTACCGGGCAGAAGCAATCCGGAGTAATCTGTTCGTGTCAACCTTCCCTTGCCGCTTCGACGACCTTATGATTGTCACTTGTTGGCGCAAGGACAACCGATTTCACAAAGA
This sequence comes from Candidatus Omnitrophota bacterium, assembly GCA_023819025.1. GTDB lineage: Bacteria > Omnitrophota > Omnitrophia > Omnitrophales > Aquincolibacteriaceae > JAMWDC01. Next base: position 2,744 of record JAMWDC010000137.1, read on the forward strand.
AATTATTGAGTATGTCACGGAGGATGGCAGCTCGTACCGTACCGCCCACATGGACATCGAACCTATCGAAGGAAGTGTTCTCTACCGGTGGCACAAACACCGGTTCCCGCCGAACCTGACTTTCAACCAACCGTCTTTGCTTACCATCCGCGTGATCCTTGACCAGGAAGTGCGGTTTGAATCCCAACTTTTGATCGAGAAGAAAACCTAACCACCCACATCTAACATTCAATATTCGGCAAACTCAACAGGCTCTGTGGAATGATCGGATCAGCATGGAAAGCAAAATTCTGTCTGGACAAGGAAGAAGCTAAAAATATGTGGCAAACCAACGCCGGACGGCGTCAAAAGACTTCTGCAAAATTCCGCGGGGGGCAAACAACTGCTGGCGTTCCCGTTCCCGAGTTGCCAGCCAACAATACATACCCAGGGCCCCGGCTAAAGACGGATCCACCAGAATCTCATTGGGGGCTTCCACTTGCCGGGTGATGCCAATTCGTCCGTCCCGGGAAAACTCCTCCTGGAGAAATTCCAAAAAGCCGTCAAGGGCTGCCCCTCCTCCCGTAAACACCAGATGAGGATGGAGCACCTTCTCTTCCCGAGCCAACTGATCCGTTTGGACCAGAAGGTCGGTGAGCCAGTTTTTGGCCTGTTCCAAAAATTTATTTTGAAAGGTCTGACGGTGAACGGGCTGACTCGTCTTTCCGTTCCGGTCAATCAGGGGAATCAGTTCCTCGCCAAACTCAGAATGTCGCTCCAAAGTTGCAAACTTCTCTTTAACCTTTTCTGCATCGTGCATCTCAATATGCCAGGCCTCGGCGACTTGCTGCGTGAGACACATCCCGCCCAAAGCCACGGCCTTCGAAGTGACTAACCGACCGTTTTTCCAGAGGATTAATTGAACGATGTCATCGGCAATATCGATCACGAGGGCACCCGCTTCCCGTTCCTCGGGAGTCAAAACGGCCTCAGAGATCACCAGGGTTTTTGGAAAATAACCTTTGACCTCAATATCTCCGGCTTCGAACGCCTTTGAGATGTTCCGGAAATACTCAAACTCCATAGTAAAAATATTCAAATTCACTCCGAGTCGGTGAGCCTCCAATCCCAATGGGTTTCGGATATCCGGGATGTCGTTTACCAGAAACGTCTCCGGAACAGTCTGGAGAATCGATTCCGACAGAGGCAACGTAGCCACACTCCGGGTTTGTTCCACCACATTCCGTATTTCGTAGGAAGAAATGGTCCGCCGGACACCGTGATAATATTGAGAGCTCGAAAAACGGTAACAGCCCAACTTGGAATTTCCAAGCACAACGTAAGCAGAGATATCCCGCGAATGGAACGTAGGAAGTAAGGCATCGATCAGTTCTTCGAGAGAATGGGTGGCCCGTTCAAGAGAAACCACAAAACCATTCTTAAAGCCGTCAGGATTTTTT
>JAMWDC010000137.1:4192-6267 GCA_023819025.1 Candidatus Omnitrophota bacterium
AAAGATCGTCGGTTCCCCCCCTTGAATCCTGCCGAGCAAGGCCACAAGCTTATGCGTCCCGACGTAAATCACAACCTCCTGATTACGGTTCAAATCTTTATTCATGTCATTTCATTTTCTCTTCACGATCACATTCCCGTATTGAAGATCCACATACTCGATTCCGCTTCTGCCTTCCCCTTCGAACAGATAGACAATTTTTTCCAGGTTTTTCAAATGACTCACAGGATCCTGTCCGAGCTTGATCTCGGGACCCGGTCCAAACGTCACTGATATGCTGTTTAAATGATCCAGACTGATTTTACTGACGGTCTCCCGTCGCGCCAGGGGGTGCTGCGAAAAGGCCTTTAAGAAACGGACCACCTCCACAAACCCGCGGCTCTTGAGGCATGCCCCGATCGCCGGCTCCTTGATCCCAAGGCCAAAAGCCTCAACAGTCGGAAACGAAGAATCGGTTTTGGGGAAAATATCTAAAATAAAACCGTCATCACCAATCAGGCCGAAAGATCCCCGCGGCGAGAAATGGATAAAGGCAATGGGCTTGCGCTCGGCAATCTCGACCCGCACCGTAAAGGGGAAAATCCGCTGGATACGGGCTTCGCGAATCTCCGGATTTTGTTCAAGCCTTCTGGCGATCGCCTTCAAATCGATCTTTAAGATATTTTTTCCAAGCACGGCGGATTCCAACTGAGCGAGTTGATTGGGGGATAAAACACCGGCTGGCTCAATGACTATTTTCTGGACGAAAAGACCGGAATCTGCATAAAGAAACTTCCGAATGCCAAGAACCAAGCCGGCCAAAACAAGCACAAGGATGAGCCAGGGAATATTTTTGATGAAGAGGCGGAAAACACCCTCCAAAAAGAAAAGGATACTGCGCCAACCTCTCCGCCGGCCCGATCCCTTACGTCGTCTGGCGGCCATGATTCGTAGAACCTTTGGGGTTAAAAACTTTCCGGGTACGCTGAAGGGCTTGAAAAACAAGACGATGGCACAATTGCTCAAACGAAATCCCCGCAGCCCGGGCGGCTTTCGGAAGAAGGCTCATCTCCGTAAAACCGGGGATGGAATTGACTTCCAGGACATACGGGTGATTTTCAGAGTCCGCCATCATATCCACCCGCGAAAAATCTCTAAGTTTCAAACACCGATGGGCCCGAAGGGCGATCTTTTGAAGCCGGACCGCCAATTTTGTCGGAATTGGCGCCGGAATCAAATAATCTGTCATGCCGCTCGTATATTTCGCACAATAATCAAAGAAAGGCCGTTTGGGTTTCAGTTCGATCACCGGAAGAGCCTTGAATCCAAGAATGCCGACCGTGAATTCCCGCCCTCGAATTTTCTTTTCAACCAAAAGCTCCCCGTATTTCTTAAGGGCATCTGTTATGTTTTCGGCGGATTCGCTCAAATCCTCAACCGGAAAGACACCGATGCTTGAGCCGTCACATAGAGGTTTGACGAAAAAAGGCGCAGGAAAATCTTGAAGCACCTCCTTCCAGTTTGAAGGAGTAATCACCGTATATTCGGGGGTCGGGACACCATTCTGCTGAAAAATTCTTTTCGCCTTCAGCTTGTTGAAGGCCCGGGCACTGCCGGCCGCATCGGATCCGACATAGGGAATTCGCCGGTTGTCGAGATAACGCTGGATCGTACCGTCTTCCCCGCCTTTACCATGAAGGGCAATAAAAGCTAAATCAACCTTGCGCAGGCGCGTGCGGCATTCATCCTTCTTGCGCGGATCCACATCCACCGTACAAAACCCTAAACGTCTGAGCGCTTGGCGGATAGCCCGTCCCGAACGAAGAGATATCTTTCGCTCCGCGGAATCCCCCCCGAGAAGAACGCCGATTTTAAGGTTTTTCGATAATTTTGACTTCGGTTTCGAGGTAAATCTGGTTGGCATCAAAAACTTTCTTTTGAATTATTTTTATAAGTTCGAACACATCCGCGCTCTTGGCTGGACCTACCTTGACAAAATAATTCGCGTGTTTGGACGAGACCATGATCCCACCCACCCGAAGGCCCTTGAGCCCTAATTGATCAATCAATTGTCCCGCCCGGGGCAAAGGCGGCGG
>JAMWDC010000138.1 GCA_023819025.1 Candidatus Omnitrophota bacterium
TCCGGTAAACACAACAATGCGAAAGTTTTTGAGTGCCATGAAAACCCGTCCTTGATCCAGAAAAATCCATCCGAGGTTTGATGCCGGATGTGGATCTCACACCATCGGTCCCGGATCTAATGTTTGCGATTTTGTGAATTGAGTGCCGAACTGCCAACCAAGTTATCTTCGTGCCGACATGCTACGATCGATGCCGAGGAGTATTCCGACCGCAACAAGATTCATCACAATAGACGTTCCACCGTAGCTGACGAAGGGAAGGGGCAATCCTTTTGTCGGGATGAGTCCTGTGGCAACCGACATGTTGACCAAAGCTTGGAGTATGATCAAAAGGGTCAAAGACGACACCAGGAATCTTTCAAAAAGACGCTCCGCCTTTTCGGCAATGTGGATCCCCGCCACAAAAATCACCACATAAAGAAGGATCACGGCCAAAAGTCCCACAAACCCCAATTCTTCTCCAATGACCGACAGAATGAAGTCCGTATAACTCGAGGGCAGATAAAAAAGTTTCTGGGTCCCTTGACCGATGCCCACACCGTTCAGCCCGCCGAGCCCAAAGGCCAAGAAAGACTGGATGATCTGAAAGCCGCTTCCTTGAGGATCCTCCCACGGGTTGAGATAGGCCGTCAGGCGACTGAGGCGGTAAGGGACACGAATGACAAGGAAATAAAAGATGGGCAAAAAAACTAGACTTGCGGCAAACACATACCGCAAACGGATGCCTGCCATAAAAAACATGATGGCGGCCATCAGAAAAATGAATACGCAGGAACCCAGGTCCGGCTGAAACACGGTTAAAGCGCAAATAATCCCCACCAGAAAGAGCGGAGGGAAAAAGATCTGAATCCCCCCTTTTTTTATATACTTCATCTTTCGGGATAAATAGTCCGCAAGATAAAGGCACACGGCCAGTTTCGCAAATTCCACGGGTTGAAAGTTAAAGAAACCCAGTTTGATCCATCGTTGAGCACCGCCCGCCGTATGTCCCAAGATCGGGACGAACACCATGACCAGGGAAACAATCGCGAGCAGGATAAAGACCCGGGCCTGTTGTTTCCAGAACGGAACCGGAACGTAGGCGACCACAAACAACGCAAAGGTCCCAATGAGGACAAAGAGAATTTGACGTACAAGAAAATGAAGGTGGTTTTTGTAGGTATAATCCGCATAAACGGCGCTGGCACTGTAAGTCATCACAACGCCTAAACAGGTCAAAATGTAAACTGCGGTAAAAAGAATTTTGGCTTCTTTCGACATAGATAATGCCATGGACAGCATGGAACACTAGAAACGAGCAATCGCAAAGAAAATAGGCCCTTCCTTCCAGAAATTCAAGAACAAATCCCTATCCCATCATACCCCCCCCTGCACAAACTTTGATGCGAAAGACAATATCAACGGCCTGAATCAATAGATACCGCTAGTACCGCTAGCGGGTCGGTGTCACTTCAGAGGCCGGCAAGGATTCTTTTGATCCCGTTAGTTCCCTCACAATGCTTTTGAAGACCTTTCCCCGCTCTTCATAATTTTGAAACATGTCGAAACTTGCGCAGGCGGGAGAAAGCAAAACAATGTCGCCTGCTCCGGCAAACCCGTGGGCTTGAACGACCGCATCCCGAAAATCCAGCACTTCATATAGAGGACAGGCGCCGTTCCATGACCGGCGTAAAAGCTCCCGAGCCTCTCCTACAAGAATGGCATGTTTGACCTTCCGCGAAATCCATGGCCGGAGGGAACTAAAATCTTCAATCTTCGGATGCCCGCCAGCAATGAGAATGACTTTCGAGTCCGGAAACTTTTCAAGCGCCCATACCAGCGATGCCGGACTCGTACATTTGGAATCATTGACATAACTAACTTGCCGCCAGCATGCCACTTGCTCAAGCCGGTGTTCGATTCCTTCAAACGCACGGATCACCGGATGGGACAATGCATCGGAAATCCCGAACAATCGCGCGACAAGGCAGACCACCACCTCGTTGGTATTTTGGCATGCAGCCAACCCTTGATCATCAATATTCCGGTCAAAATAAATCGTTTGAGCGCTGAAATCCACAGTCGGAAAGAACCGATCTTTGTCTTCCTTACGGATGATGGCATAATCCGTTTCGATTTGATTCCTGAAAAGCCGTAATTTGGCTTCGACATATTCCTCCATATCCGCATGCCAGTCTTGGTGATTGGGACTTAAATTGAGCAAGATGGCCACGCGAGGATGGAAGCTCTCGGAGGTTGCAAGTTGAAAAGAACTGATTTCAAGAACCACGAAATGATCCTTTCCGATTTTGGAAATCTCACCGACCCAGGGATTCCCGATATTCCCGCAACTAATCACCGGCAGGCCAGCTTTCGAGAATATGCGCGCAATTAACGTAGAAACCGTGGTTTTGCCCGCGGTCCCGGTCACTGCAATGATCTGGGAAGTGGGGCAATACCGGCTTGCTACCTCAATCTCACTGAACAACGGTATCTTTCGGGCACCTGCCGCCCGGAATATCGGTGTTTGGGGAGAAATGCCCGGAGAAATCAATATCCAGTCGGAATGAAGGATTCGTTCGTGGGTATGGCTTCCGGTTTCGACTTGGATCCCATTTTTTTCGAGGAGGGCTGCACGCTCACAAACATCGGCCCGGTTGGCTGAATCGGACACGAAAACTTCGTAACCTTTTCGCTTGAGAAAAAGGGCGCTTTCATAACCGCTCTTTCCCAAACCCAAAATAGCAACATGCCTTCCGGGAAACTGCATCTCATCTCACTTTCAAAGTACTTAATCCAATCACAGCTAAAATCAGAGCGATAATCCAAAACCGGATCGTCACCTTCGATTCCGGCCACCCTTTTAACTGAAGGTGATGATGGAAAGGGGCCATCAAAAAGATTCTTTTTCTGAGGAATTTAAAACTGGCCACCTGCAATATCACTGAGACGGCCTCGAAGACAAAAATCCCGCCGACGATCACAAGGACTGCCTCTTTTTTTGTCAAAACTGCAATCGCGCCGAGGATCCCCCCCAGAGAAAGAGACCCCGTATCCCCCATCATGACCTCTGCCGGATACGAGTTGTACCACAGAAACCCGGCACTGGCACCCACAAGCGCGGCGCAAATGACCGTCACCTCCCCCGCCTCCGGGACGTGGGGAATATTCAAATACGCAGAAAAATCGACCCGACCCACGAGGTAGGCAATCAAGCCAAAAGAAGCCGTTGCAAACAGAGTACAACCGATCGCAAGGCCGTCTAAACCGTCCGTCAAATTTAGAGCATTCGAAGCACCTACCAAAACAAGGATGACAAAGGGAACAAAAAAAACTCCCAGATAAATCGTGGCGTTCTTGAAAAACGGCCAGTAAAACCATTTGTCGAAGGAAGGGTCCAGATAAAGATAGAGTCCGAAAAAGATTCCCATTGCGAGTTGACCGATCAGTTTGGTCAGTGAGGTCAAGCCCCGAGAGCTTTTCGATTTCATCTTAATCCAGTCGTCCAGGAATCCTACGCCCCCGAACCAAAGCAAGATAAAAAGCAGGATCCATACAAAACGGTTTGTGAGGTTCCCCCACAGGATCGCAGAAATCACGACACTTGCCACAATCAATAATCCCCCCATGGTCGGAACTTGATTCTTGTGGGCATAAAAGCTATGAATTTTTTCGGCATATTCCCGTTGATTAAAGGTTGTAGCCTTAAGGGCGCGAAGCCAGCGAATCATATGCGGACCAATCCAAAGACAAATGATAAATGCCGTCACACTCGCCGCCGCCGAACGGAACGTAATATAACGAAACAGATTGAACACCATCGAAATGTCTTTTAAGGGGAATAGAAAATAAAACATGAGTTACCTCAAGCCATTCCAGCATCCACTGCTTTTGAAAAACGATCTGAAAGATGATTCAATACCTCCTCGATCTTCATCCCTCGCGAGGCCTTAAGCAAAACACAATCGCCCGGCCGCAGCATCGCCTGAAGACAGGACGCAACATCGCGGCTTGTCTCGAAATGAATGGCCGTGCAATGTCGATCCTCACTGACAAGCACCTCGATCGCGGCCAATGACTGCTTACCGTACGCAAGGACAACGTCAAAATGCCCCAACGCCAATTTTCGTCCGAGATCTTGATGAAACTTTTTTTCTTCCGATCCAAGTTCCAACATATCCGAGAAAACCACAAATTTTTTTCCAGAAACGGGAAAAGATTCGAAGACTTCCAGTGCCTTGTCAAAAGCATGAGGGCTCGCATTATAACCGTCGTAAATCACCTGAATCCCATTGCCGAGATCCCGTAATTCAAACCGCCCATGGAGAGGCCGAAAATCATTCCAAACCTCAGGAATCTCGTCCAAGTCCAGACCCATCTCGCAGGCACAAGCCAGTGCCATGCCCGCATTTATGGCAAGAAAAGGAGCGATCCCGGGAAAGGCAAAAGACCATTTTCGATTGAACTTAAAATGCACCCAATGTCCGCTGACCGCCACATCCGAAAGAAAATAATCCGCCTGCGGGGAAAAACCTACCAAGCGAAGATCAAGTTTGAGATCCCGTGATCTTTGTATCAACATGGGATTATTATCCGGAATAACCGCCGGGGATCCAGCTGGTAACTCTTCAAACAGTTCGAGCTTCGCGGCATAAATCGCCTCGAACGATCCGAAACCTTCCAGATGCACAGGTGCCACCTGCGTGATGACTCCCATCGTGGGCTGTAAAATCCGTGCCAGCCCCCGAATTTCACCCGCATGATTCGCCCCTAACTCCGCAATACACATTTCATCTTCCGATGAAAGACGCAGGAGCGTCAGCGGCAGTCCGAGATGATTATTGAAATTGCCCTGATTCGATAAAACCCGAAATTTCCGACTCATCAGAAAGTGTAAGAATTCCTTCGTGCTTGTTTTCCCGATACTTCCTGTGATTCCAACACATGGAATACGCTGCTGGTAACGGTTCCATGAAGCCAAAGCCTGAAGTGCTTTCTCGGGATCCGGAACCGGCAGAAGATTCCGAAATAATCCCCTCCCTTTCTCAAAGCGGCCCCGTTGGCATTCGAAAACCAACCGGCTGATCAAAGCGCCGGAAGCCTTTTTACGAAAAGCCTCCTCCAGATACGCGTGCCCGTCCTGCCGGCTGCCTTTCAATGCAATAAAAAGATCTCCTGGAACAAGAGTCCTCGTATCAATCGAACCGCCCGAAAAGGTCAGATCAGGATTCGGAAAAAAAATTTCTGTCTCGAGAAGACGGCTGGCGTCAGGATAGGAAAACACGGTTTTTCTTCTTTAGACATTCTTGGACCACCAATCGGTCATCAAAAGGAATCTTTCGATCACCCAGTATTTGATAATCCTCATGTCCTTTACCCAGGACGAAAACCACATCGCCTGGCTCGGCAAGTTGGATGATTTTTTCGATCGCTTGCTCACGGTCCGGCAACTCCAGAACTTGAACACCCGGATTCCTATGCAGCAATAATCCCTGTTTCATATCCTCGAGAATCATAAGAGGATCTTCAGACCGCGGCTTATGCGAAGTCAAAACCACCACATCGGACCACTGACAGGCGGCTTGAGTCATTAACGGTCTTTTCGTCCGATCCCGGTCGCCTCCGCAACCAAAAAGTGTCAGAATTCTTCGAGGGCCGAGTTTTCGGGCCTCACTCAAAACACACTCAAAGGCATCCGGCGTATGTGCATAATCGACAAATACCGAAAAGTCGCCGCTCGAGGGGACACGTTCCAAACGGCCCGGAATTCCTGGAATTTCCTGTAAAACGCCCCGGAACTCTTCCACATCAAAACCCAGCAAATCAAGCGCACTCAGCACGGTAACGACATTCGCCACGTTATGGCGCATCGGCAGAAGAATTTTGAACGGGATTTCCCGGCCTTTGAAACGGAATCGAAAATGACTCCCCTGGAATGACGTCATGATATCGGCCGCCTGATAGTGGGCCGGCCCTTCCAAGCTAAAGCATCGCGCATCCAGAAATTCCTCTAAAAGCCTCCGGCCATACAGGCAGTCCTTGTTGATCAATATCTGACGCGGGCACGGATCTTCAGCAAAGAAGCGCCGTTTGGCCTGATAGTAGCGTTCCATTGTCTTGTGATAATCCAGATGATCTTGCGTCAATTGCGTAAATATCGCCAATTCAAATCGGAGGCAGTGAACGCGCTGTTGGTCCAAGGCATGCGAAGAAACCTCCATCACACAGTAATGGACATTTTCGCGCCTCATGTCGCTTAAAAGAGGAATCAGGGTCTCAGGACCG
>JAMWDC010000139.1 GCA_023819025.1 Candidatus Omnitrophota bacterium
CCGCGGGCATGCCCGCGGTACCTTTCCTGACGGCGGAATCCGCCGAAGCAATTTGCCCTCCTTCGCCAAGGCTTCGGAGGGCATCCGCTTCGCATTCCTCCCGGACCATGGTCGGCGTTCCCTGCGAAGGCGGATGGATGGCGAAGTTTGATTATTTTTCATATCTTGCGGTATCTTGACCCAAACGGTTCCCTTAAATTTTCGGCTAACTTGAATGAATTTCTTAGGTCAAAAACTTTTCTTCTTCGGATAGAACTTCGCGCTCGACGATCTGGATGGGTTCATGAATCTCTTCCGGAACAAGAATGATCAGGCAACAATGATTTTCTGCTGGAGCGCCTTAAAGAAGGCATCCCACTGAATCGCAAGCGCCGATACAAGCTGCGAGAGATCTTTAACTAATTCCTCGCTCATCGGAGGGATCATTCGTCCGGATTTTAAAATCCGAAATAAATTATTTTGAGGTTCGGCCAGATCTAATTTTAAATCCAATTTCTTGGCTAACTTGTAAATATTCAGACATTCATGAACCAGTTCGGGTTGAATTCCTTCGGCGAGTTGACGGCTTTTTCGATTCAGTTCGTCATTAAGAAAAACAACAATCGGATCCTTTCTAAGGGAAACCCCGTAAGATCTGGCCAGTTCCAGAATCCGGTTTACGGCCGCCGCCTTCTTGAGATTAAATCCCTGAAAGCCCAACTGCGTGACAGCGGTTAGGAGACGTTTGGACAATGCGTATTCTGCCGCATAGCCGATTTCAGGAGGCAAGGTCAGACTCATCGAACGGTACACCTCGTGGACCTGCCGGTTCTCCTCAAAGATCTTTTCATAAAGGTCGCTGATGAGTCCGATCCTTTGTCGCGAGGATCGGGAAATGACATAGGCCTGTTCGCGCTGCGGTAAATCCCGAAGGGTATAGTAGGTTTTCCCGAAGCGAAAATCAATCCGCCTCAGAAGCTCGACAATATGGAGAGTCCGGAATCCTTCGAACAGTTCTCTCTCAAGCGTTTCGAATTCCGAAAGCTCCGAAGACCATTGAATGGAACAACGAAAATCAAAGAGGCCGAGTTGCACAACCGCAAAAACGAATTCCTTCTGTTCCAAGGTAAGTTTGGAAGTTAAGCAGATTCTTCCAAAATTAAAGGTAACATGATCGAGGGTCTCCTTCCGGCGGTGATACACCCGTAATCGGTAACAGTAGATCTCCGTCTCCTCGTTGTCAACGATGCCGTCATCAAAAACCGAACAAATCGCATAGGCACTGGCGATCTGTTGAAAAGAGACGATCCGGGGTTTCACCAACTTTTCATAAACGCCGCGGCCGTCCTTGAATTCCGAAAGATTGCTTTTGGCCACCTCCAGGCGTTTGAGAAATTCGTGCTCCAAAGATTTTTGAGATATTTCACCAACAAGCTGCAGGACCCGTGCGGCATATTGAAGGATCTGAACGGTTTCGATCCTTGAGAGCTCGGCAAAAAACCACCCGCAGCTGGTATACATCAACATGGCATAACGCTGCATCTCTAAAAGCTTTAAGCAGACGACCTTTTCCTCTTTATCCAAAGGATGTTTCTGGTTTCTTACAAAAAAATTCTCAATATTTTTTTCCGACCGGTCCAGGATGACCGAGATATAATCGTCCCGTGCCCCCCAGACATCGGTCAAATACTGCGAGCCATATTCCTCAAAGATTTTCGCTGCCTCATCCCGCAGCCAATCCAGCGATTCCCGAAGGGGCTTTCGCCAGTGCTGAGTCCATTCCTGTGGACCCCCGGTCTGGCATCCGCAATGGTCCTTCCACCGTCTGACGCCGTGTTGACAGCTCCAGGAAGTCCCCTCACCGTTTTCCCCACTCTTGATCCGCACCGCGCTCTGGGGCGGATAAAGTTCCAAAAATTCCCCGTAATTAACGAGCCGATATCCCCGTTTGGGCACCTCCACATTGAGCAGATAGGCCATCACACGATCCGCATAAGGCTTATGATGGCCGTATGTTTCCCCGTCTGAAGCCACGTGAATGAGCTGAAGTGGATGGCCGCCCCAAACCTTCGCGCTTTCAAATCTCTGGATCATGTTTTTGGCATCCATCAGCAAAACACCGAATCCGATTTCCCGTGAGATCGCTCCGTCGTAAAAAAAGATGTCGATAAACTTTTCGGGTTTGTTTTTTAAAAAGCACCGGTAAGGATATTTCGGATCGATCTGTTGCGCAGAGACATCGTACCAATTCGCCTCACCCGCAAGGGGACGGACGGCTTCGGCCTGAGTCGGATCCAAAATCACGAATTTCATCCCCGCCTCAACAAGCACCTCTAAGGTATCTTCGTTGCACCCTGTTTCAGCCAGCCAAATTGATTCCGGATCCCTCCCGAAACGGTGACGAAATTCCTCGATCCCCCAACGAACCTGAGTGACCTTGTCACGGTGATTGGCCAAAGGCATGATCATATGATTGTAAACCTGGGCGATGGCATTCCCATGACCCCGGTGCAGGGTTCGGCTGACCTCGTCGGCACGCACAATTTCCCGATAGGTTTCCGGATGCTTTGCCTCCAGCCAGGACATGAGGGTCGGACCGAAATTAAAACTGATTTTTTCATAATTGTTGACAATGTCGACAATCTTATGCCGCTCGTCGAGAACCCGGGCAAGAGAATTCGGCCGATAGCATTCATAATGAATCTTTTCATTCCAATCGTGAAAGGGTCGGGCACTGTCTTGCAGCTCGATTTCTTCAAGCCATGGCTTTTCTCTGTGCGGTTGATAGAAATGCCCATGAAGACATAGGCAAACGCCCGTTTCTGTACTGTGTTGTTCCATACATTCCTTTAAATTCCACTGCGCTATTCGATAAGTTCGATGGGAATTCCCGCTCGAACCCACTGAACGCAATACGAATACGGGAACCGGCGCCGACTTTGTTATCCGGCCTTCGTGCAACCGAAGACACGTGTTAGTTTAGCCAAAAAATGAAGGATTTTGAAGCGTTAGAATTTGTGGCCCCTGTGGACTTATCAGGAGCCGTCAATGATCTTCCTTAGAGTCGTCCAGCAGTTTGCGGATATCGTTATCGGCAGATCTCGAGGCCTGGTAACAGATAAAAATGAGGATTGAAAATTGCCAGCTGTCTTCGGGCCCGACAATTAATCCCGTTGTTGTGTTTTCCTGTTTCTGCAGTTCGTGGAGATAAAATTCGATGGCGTCCTTGAGTTTGCCTTCGCGAATATCCAGGGAGTGGGTTTTGTTGTTATACTTCAACGAGGGAAACCGGACGCCGCGGACGAGAAAAAAATTCGTCAGGGCATCATAGTCAAACTTTTCTTCCTCCGAATCAAACCCGAAAAACTGGGGCAAGTTGGAGGGCAAGATGATAGCAGGCCGATCCACGATCACCTCACCGCGGCGAACGACCGTATCCCCGGTATTGACAGAAGATTCCGCCAAAAAAACATACGGCAAATGAGTCTCGGCAAATGTCGCTAACGGCAGGATCCTCGACCGGATAATTTCAGTGTGTCTAAGGGCCTTCCCCCATTTGTCTTGAATATCCATAAACATTCATCCCCACAATCCCACACAGCGTACGGATCGTAACCTCTCCCCTTATCCCCCTTAAAAAGGGTACCTCATTTATCCTTGTTCTAGCGTGTTCATTCTGTTTACATAAAGTACCTGCGTGGGATAGGCAAACTCAATACCTTCCTTTCCAAAGACTTCCTTGATCGCAAGATTAATCTTCTGCTGAATATCCATGTATTGATTGTAATCGGGGCCAAGAACATAATAGACAACCTCGATCTCCAATGCAAAATCCCTGAAAGACTTAAAATGGGCCCGATCAAACCGTGTTTTTCCCGCACCCTCGATGATCTGACGCAAGAGAGTTGGGATCTTCTTGAGTTGGTCGACTGACGTTTGATAAACAACTCCTAAGGTAAATAATACGCGCCTTTCAGCCATCCTTTTGTAATTGCGGATCCTGCTCCCTGTTAAGTCTGAGTTCGAAACAACGATTTGTTCGCCTCCAAGAGAACGCATGCGTGTGGTTTTGATTCCGATGTGTTAGATGACACCCATAGAATCACCCCCAATGACAAAGTCTTCTTCCTGGAAGGGTTTGTCAAAAAAGATGACAAAATAATTGAACAGATCCCCTAAAATCGTCTGAGCTGCTAATGCAACTGCAACACCGCCGATCCCCAATCCGGCCACGACCGCGGAAATATTAAATCCGAGGTTATCCAGCATGAAAAAGATTGCAAGACCCCAAACGATCACCTTGATCACGGTCCTAATATTTTGAACCGGCGGCTGGGCGGATTTTTCACTCCAAACGGCGCTCAAGAGAAAGAGTAAAACCAACACCAGGAAACGGGCCCCCTGAATCACCAGGACAATCACACAGATGGCGGAAACGAGTCGATCCGCAAATGAGCTTAAGGCGAGCCTTTTGACCGCTGCATAAAATGCCCCCAAATAAAGGAGCGGGTAGATCAATCGAGAAAAGATCTCGACCGAAAAATCGTCAACCCGCCCTTTGGTCTTCCGGGCCCAAGCCTTTAGGCGTCTCAATACTAGAACATTAACAAAGATCAGAACCAAAAGGGCTCCTAAAAAAACAAAAAGAGAAATTAGATAGTCTAAAATCGTATTTTCAAAAACCTCAACCCTTAAAAAAGGAAAATGCTCCACCATAAAAAACTCCTCCTTGCACCGCCTCAAGGTTTACTTTAAAGAAGGATCGAAAAACGGAATCTTGTCCGGAAAACCTGCGCCTCCAGACATGATAAATTGCATGGCCTCCTCAAAACCCCAGTCCGTCATCGTAAGATTTTTAACCGGCACAATTTCTAAAAAACCAGATGTCGGATTCGGGATAGTCGGAATGAATACCGACACCAACTCTTCACCTGTCTTTTCATCCTTCATGTGTCTTGTCACAAAGGCAATCACCTTCATCCCCGGTTTAGGAAACTCGACCAATGCTACGCGTTCAAATTTGGACCCGGGTTCTCTCTGGAGTACCGTCAAAAACTTTTTGGTATTCAAGTAAATGGTCTTGGCGAAGGGGATGCGGGATATCAAGGAATCCAGAAAACGTATAATCCGCGAACCAACAACGTGCGACGCAACCCTGCCGAGGATGTAAAGTCCGATTACCGTTAACAAAAAAGCCAAAAGAGATTGCAGCCAACCCGGGGTCAGCCAACCCGTAGCCGCGGGGAAGATCCGATTGAGAAGATGGGCAAATCCCACGACAACAGGGGAGCCCAAACCGGAAAGAAGATCAAAAATAAAGCGCACCACAAGCCAGGTTACCCAAAGAGGGATCACCGTCAAGATCCCCGCGATGAGATAAAAACGAAATCCGCGGTGCGATGTTCTTTTCAATGGAGGGGGTTCCGGTTGTGACATGTTGGAAGGATCCTCTGGCTCCCTGCTTTTGCCCTTGCTTTTACCGATTTCGGCAAACTGTCTTTTGGATAATTCGATATCCATGATTCGCTCCGATCGCTTAGTTTAGGAAAATTCAAGTCGTGCCGGATAAGTCGCGTGTGGGCAATAAAATTTTTTTTAATCGGAAATAAAAATCGTTTTTATGCCCCGTCCTATCCGCACTGTATCCTTACCCATCCCACGAAGCGTTTCACCGCAACCCGATAACCAAACCAGTGAAAACATCAGAACCAAAACTAAACTTGCCTTTCTATGATTTTGTACCATTCATACCCCCGCCATGTTCGCCCATCCGATATGACTGAAATGTCGCATTTATGCTAATTGCTACCCTCGAATTAGACAACGGAATTCTCCGCGGAATTCTTTAATCACCAGGTATCGGCGTCTCCCTTCACCCTTAGGTATTATGATGAAAATATTAAAAATACGTTGCTCCAGTTATTCCCTTCCCTTGGTGGGGAGGGTGAGGGAGGGTGTGACGAATCGCTATGCCCCCACCTTAAGTGAGGAGGAATCCTATTCTGTGAAAACTGGAGCAATTCATTTAAAACTGAATCTTTACAACACAGGGACTCCTGGTTCGATACTGTGGGCTGCGTCTCATGCATAAGACCCAAGATATTGAGGCCAGTCGTCGAAAAAACGGGCCTGAACGGTCATTTTGCAAAAATCCAGTTACTCAGTTTGACCGTTTTTTGACATAGTCGGACAAGGATTCAATAAAAAAGTCCACCTGGCCGATTCGTTCTTTGTAAAACGC
>JAMWDC010000140.1 GCA_023819025.1 Candidatus Omnitrophota bacterium
TTCAACGGCGGATCCAAGACTTTCAGAAAGAATATGGCATTCAAATCGTGGCCGTTGAGGGGGCATCCGCAAAGCTGGATCCTCAGATATTCAAAAGCTTTCCTGACAAGGACGTCCTTAAGCAGATTTTTGGGGAGTATCTGGACCGCGGGGAGCTGACTGGGGTTACGGCAGCTTCGATCTTTGGGGATTCCAAGGCCGAGTATTACGGAATCGAGGATTGGGAACTTTACGAGGAGGGGCTGGCTTATTATTTGAGCGCGATCGAATCGGAAACGCTATTCGCATCACAACTGACCGAGTGGGACAACAACCTGCGTGCTCGGAAAGAGCGGACTTACTCCCGCGTGCTTCTGACTGTTGACTGTGCCCTGGATGAATTCAGAAAGAATCAGATTGATTTGTTGCAAGTCCTGTCGGTTCTTGCCAAGGTTCGAAGACCGCCGAAGGATTCCGACCTTTTTCTTCTTCTCCAGGCGAGATACGACCAAGGTAAATCGTTGCCGCAGATTGAGAACGAAGTCAAGAGGATCGCACGCAGGGTCCGGGACTATCTGAACTCGAAGGCGGATGAGCCCAAGACGAGGGTCCGAATCCAAACTTTCAACGAGAAATGGCAGGAATATCAGATCTCCATGATAGCCCCCGAGGCGTTTGCGTTGTTCCTTAAAGAACTTACCGCGGGGGATCCGATCGCTTTTTCGGCATCGGACCGGCTGTCCGCCTTGATGGAAAACCATAAGAGGATGCGGGATATTGAGGGGACGAAATTATTCCGGGATTTTGAAAAATACGCGCAATCGGTGAAAAGATCCCTGCTGCGTAGCGATGCGGAACGCAGTCTGGACAACGAGAGCCGCATTTTAGAATTGGCCGGCCGTTTGATGAGATTGGAACTTACCTATGAGGATTGGCAGGAAATCAAGTCTCAGGATCCGCGGGCGAAAACTCGCGATCGAAGACTCGAGACGAAAGACTCGAGACGAAAGACCCGGGACAAAAAACAGAAAACTCAAGGTTCGATACCCGAGCTTCGAGATGCCGCATCACAGGTGCAAGCCCCAAAGGATGCCGACCTTTGGTCCTTAGTCTTTGACCTGGGGTCATCCCAGATTGCCTTTTATGAAAATGCGGAGACTCGCGACGACGTATTTTGGAAAAAGCTATCACCGCATATCCGTTCAAGTGCTGCGAAAAAAAGAGCGGTGATTTTTGTCGCCGGCGGATTTCATACCCAGGGGATGGCGCAGAAATTCAGGGAAAATCATGTCTCGTATCTTCTCGTGAGGCCACAAATGACGGGTGTGCCGGAAAACACCCCCTACCGTGACCACATGCGCGGCGTCGTGTCGTGGAACAATTACTTCGAGATTCGGGATGGTAAGGTTAACCTTTATGATGCCTTTGTCCGTGCTGCACGTGATAAGCTTTTAAGCGCAGATCCTGCGCGGATCCAGAACGTCGTGGAACCGCGTCGTGGATCCGTGTCTAATCCGCGTAGTATATTAAAGCAATGGCGGGACCAGATCATCCGGGAACTGGCATCGCGCAATGAAACTGAAAAGGCCGGGGAATATACGGCCTATCTGGAGGGCGTATCGAGTGCGATTCAACCTGAGGACGAATTCAATCGCAGACTTTCCAAAGTAGATGAATTCATCGAATCCCTGAAAGAACTCGAATCGCAAGGACAGTTGACCGAACAAAATATTCTCAAATTGTTGAAACCCGCAACCATGGTCGAGGCCGTGAAAGCAGCTTCCCTGGTCCGATTGCCTGATGCGTGGCTGGGTATGAGCGGCGTTCGAGCTGTCCGTAGCAACAGTCAGGTGATCCTTGTTCCACGGCAAGGATCAGAATCACCACGCGCGTTGCGCGCAGTTTTCGGAAGATTGCCCCGCCTGGCGCTTCAGGCGGCTCGTGTCGAACCTGCAAGCCGCGCGGAGGTGCGTCGGGATGAAACCGAAGACCGTGCCTATCGTCAGTTAATCGATCGTGTACGCGCTGCTTGGTCCCGGGCCGAACATCTCGAACCGGGTGCCATGACACGGCCTTTTCATAGTGCAGTTGCGCTCCAGACGTACCGTGAAATCTTACAGGCCATAAGCGATTCCGGGTTGACACTTGATTATTCCCGGATGCCGGTGAATGTCCTCGGATACGTGATGAGCGCCTATTTGTTTGCCAATGGGGATTACAAGAAAGTTCTGGAATTTTTCGATTGGGCGATTTCCATGGCCGGCAAACCAGGCTTTCACCATGTCCGACGCGGTATCATCAATAACTATTCATTTTTCTTTCTCTTTGTATTAGCGACTTATTTGGATAGCGATTCGATTGGAGGTGCCAAAAAAACCAGGACGCCCGTCTTCAAGTATGCCCTCGATCGATTAGCGCCATATCTCAAATACCCGGAATTGGCCCCTGATTTTGATCCCTCGCTACGCAGCCTTGCTCAATCGGTCGCTGATTCGGTCATCGAATTTATCCAGCGTTATTATCGATATGCGGTGGGTGCGCAACAAACCGGGGATTTCAGTTCTGCGCGGGCCGCACTGGATGAGGCGGCTCGGATTGTATGGAATCTGGAACAGATTGGGATTCTTGAGTCCGAGAGCGGGACTTATTCGGTCCGGGACAATGTGAAGCTCCAAAAGGCCTTGGGTAATCGATGGGCAGAGATCATGGCCAAAGTTGACGAAATCAACCGTCGTTCCGAGAGCCGTCCTACTCTTTCTGCCAATGTACACCCCCGCGGTGTACATCGGGCCGCCCGGAATTATATCCTAAACGCTGCTGATCGTTTTCGGGCCGCACATGATAAGGCGGTTGATCAGGGAGCGTACTATCTTGACGAGCAAGCGGCGCAGCAAGCCTACGAGGCTGCCGAAACCGCATTTGAGGCATTTCTGAAGGCCGTCGAGTTCCGGGCGAGGAAGGTGGATCGCGATTGGTTGTGGGATCGATGGGGCTTGAGCCACCACCTTTCGCAGATTGGAAATGTCGAGGACGATAATTTGCGCAATCTCGCGATACGGCATTTGAAACGCTTGTCAGCCCACCTCCCGCCGCAATCCGGCGTGAAGCATGCGGTCAATGATACGATTAGACAACTCAAAGTCTCCGAGATGACCGGCCGCTCCGAAGCGCGGCCCGAGGCGGAAGAGATTGTAGAGGAAATATTAAATCAGGCACATTTACCCAACCTGATCCGTGGGTTACCAAAAAATCGATTCGCACAACTCATCGAAAGACATCGTTCGAGACTGAGGACGTCCATTGCACAAAGGAAGGGGGCTTCGTCGAGTCCGGAGGCCGTAACGGTCTGGGAAATGGGGCATGATGTGTCTAAGGCATTGCGACGGGCTTGGATTTTCATCGAAGCAGAAATAAGCGAGATTATGAAGCAGAGGGGTTCTGACGCGGACAAGGCTTCTAAAATAAGTGCCGCAATTCCCGTGATGGTTGAGAGGGTCCTCCAGCATGTGATTCGTACCAACCAACATTGGATGGATAGGATCGAAGAGGTCATGATGATTCCGCCGGGTACTCCCGCGGCAAGAATGTCGTTTCCACGTTGGAGCGAACCGGTAAAAATTGAGGATGAGGATGAAATTCGCTACATCGCCCTGGTGATGCTTCAAGGGTACTGCAGCGGATTGACGGCTCAGGAATGGGTGGATTCGGCATACATACAAAGCTACCGGAGTGCCGTAGGTTTTAAAAATTATGTTTATGATATGAGAACGCGGCTCGGTTGGACTTTTGATCAAGCCACAGTCGATCGCCTCATGAGTCATTTAACAGAGAAAAGGGTCAATGGTCCGGAACGTTATGACACCTTTAAAATTTGGACTTACAACGGTACGGCGGCAGAGGTCTTGAGGCCGATCCGCGTCAAGCCCGGAGAAGTTCCGGAAGAATTTATAGACGCGGTTCGGACGATTTCGTCGGCCTGGGGGCAAATGGTCGATGCAGGCCCCGTGGAAGCGCTTTCCGCATCTTGTCAAAAGACGTATCAGTTGATTCTCGAAGAGGCCAACCGCCTTGGGACGGATGAAACGATTTACAGGAATGCAGCCGCGTTAGCGCAGGATCAAGAATTCTTATCCAGCATCGGGTTGCAGGAACCGTCCGAGCTTATACTCGCGATTTTTTATTCCATCCATGCGTCGCGTCTTTATTTCATGGGTCCGTCCGCGACCGAAGAAATCGCACGAAACGCCCGCAAGGTTGTTCAATTTTATGAATGGTTGAGCCGCACTGAAGGGGACAGTGAATTTCAGGAGCACAGGAATCGGTTTTTCAGGAGCCTCCCGCATTATAGGATCTTCTTTCAGGCAGCATTCCTGGATGCCCGCGTCCGCGAAAGATTTCGCCGCCACCGGCAGCAAATGGCTCAGAGGAGAGAACCCGAGCCGTCCTTTGTGGATTACGCCGCAGAAATTTTAGGCGAGACCTTTGATCATTCACGGTTAGGGAAAACTGAGGAATCGCAAACGAAGTTCCGGCGCAAGATCTTTGGATTTTTTTGGGGGACGGAAAAACATCTCGGCATCATTTCGTATCTGATCGCAAACGGTCATCATACCTTCGCCCGTCAGATCATCAAGGATTTGCCGCTTCTCCTGACCTCTGAGGAGTCCGCTCAAATATCCGACGCATTGCTCGAAAGGTGGATGGGTACCTATGCGTTTGAAATCATTAGCTCAGTTTATTCCCGCAATCCTGGGCTGGGCGTTGTTGATCACGAGGGCCCTTCAAAAAACTTACTCGAGGCCTTAACCGGCTTAATCTCCGGCGAATATTTCACGAAGCTCGTTGATGCTATCCGGGAGAGAGCGCGCGGGATGAGTCCCGAACAAATCACGAACGCAGCCGCTGGTGCAATCCAGCAGGCTTTGGACAGCGGACTTCCGGAGTTTATTAAAAATCTCAACCAGGCGATTGCCGCTGGTAAAATCCAGGTTTCCCCGACTGAAGCGCAGGAATGGATTGCCACGGGAATCCTACGGATGGTTCGAACCGCGCTTGATCGGTTAATCGCAGAGATCACTGCAGGTCCGGCCCGATCCGAGGCGCGCACCGGGACGCAAGGGATTTCAGAGAATGAAGGTCAGAATGCTGGAATCGGAAAAACTAATATCGAACTTCTACTTTCTGAAGCTCAAGCCGAAGTTACAACGCCTGCCGAAGAAGAAAGGTTTACCCCAAGCGAAAAAGTCCTTGGGTGGGGCGTGATCGCGGGACTTTTGGCCATTGCCATCTTCTTGACCGAGGACAATCTTCATCGCGCCTTGGAACTTATCGGAATCTTTATGGTGCTTCCTAAAATTATTCCACACTTGGTACCGGCGAAAAGCCGGATACCGGGGATGCCATGGACGCGCGGGGGCTATACCAAGGGCGAGGCCATGCTGGGTTGGTCCATGCTCGTGTTGTTGCCGGCTTTATTTTTTGCGCTGGGCGGACTTGTTCCGGGGTTCGTAATATCGGTTTTAGTTGTCGTGATGCTTCCGCGTATTGCCCCAAACTTATGGCCCGAAAATGGGGTTACAGCCGTTGAAGAAAAAAAACCAGCGCGACCGATCGGATCGATGTCTTCAAGAGGCTCGCAAGATATCTCCCGCGCCGAGACGCGGGCAACAGAAGTTTCATGGGATCAGTTGGCCAGCCGGATCGATGCACTGGGAACGGAAAATCGGATGAGCGAGCTTCATTCAGTCACTCTTCGATTTCAAGGAGGCGAAAACACATTGATGATGACTCCGACGACACTTCCTCTCTTGCGAGAGCGCTTTGGGATTTCAGTGGGCCAAGGTTTAGGGTCATTACTGCAAAAATGGGTAGCGGCCAGTGTCCCTTCGAGCGTAAACGGACGTCTGAATCAAATGGTTTTTAAATTGTCACGCACGGACGGGCGGACGGGCTACGATCTTAGAATTTCAGCAGAATTCGGAGTGCGTCGATCGGAAGCAAGGGGAAGAGGCCGTGATCACCTACAGTGGTTAAAACTGCTTCTGAAATTAGGGTATATGGATCTTGAGGATGAAGAGCTAAGTTACTTCGATTCTAGAACAAGGGAATTTAAAGTGCTGTTCGTTGCATTCCTGCGTTCGTTGGGGACTCCGGATGCTCAAAGCGAGGCCGATGGTATCCTC
>JAMWDC010000141.1 GCA_023819025.1 Candidatus Omnitrophota bacterium
ACGACATGAAAATGGCCCACGGGCGTTTTTTGAAACTGCTGGGCAGAGTCCCGACGGGTTTGGTTGAAAATATATCCGGGATGATCAAAGCCCTGCTGCCCTACCGGGAAACGATCATCCAATATCAACACACTTTCATGTTGCAAAAAGATGTTCCAATGGCAAAAAGTTGAGAAGCTGGCTCAGCCAGTGACATTTATTTACCGTGTGGATGGTGGTAAACATTTGGGTGGTGGTCATATCCTGAAGGCCAAGATCCTGATTGATGAGTGCCGGCGCCGCCGATTACCGTTTCGATTTGTCGTTGTGATAAAGGAAGATGCACTCGGTATTCGTCATGCACGAAGGATCCATCTGCCGCTTCGGGTGATGCCGGACCGGTTGCCGCGCAACAAAGAACCGGATTGGATGATTCGGCAATTTCCCGATTTGCCTAGGTCCGTGATGGTGTTAGATATTCTGGATGTTGGCCGGGCTTATGTGCGAAGGCTGCGGCGGGCGGGTGCACGGGTGATCACGCTCGAAAACAATGGCACATCGCAGAACGATGCGCATGTGACCGTCAACGCGCTCGTCAGCGGTATCAGAAACCGGAAAGTTATCACACGCGGCGGGAGATTTCTGTCGGGTGCGAATTATCGCGTATTTCATCCCGATTATTCGGGATCTGTACGAGACCAGCGAATTCGAAGACAGGTCAAAAAGATTTTGATTTCGCTTGGAGCGGGCGACGTGGGAAACAGGGCGGCCCAAATTGCCGAGCTCCTTGCCGCAAGATATCCTCAAACCCGTGTTACTTGTGTTCTGGGACCTTTGCAAGAACGCCGTCTAAAGAGTTCGCGGCCGACGGTTCGCTATATCAATAGTCCGCCTTCATTAGCACGTTTATTTCGCCAGGCGGATGTGGCTGTTCTCGGGGGAGGCGGAACGCTTTATGAAGCGGCGTTGATGGGAGTTCCGGTAATCAGTCTTGCCCTGAAGCCGCATCAGGTCAGAAACATCCGTTTTTTCCAAAAAGCAGGGACGTCCTTGACAGCCGGACTCCTGAATGGACGCGGAATCCGCCGTGCCGTGCAGTTGGCGGGGTTCTTGATGAAGCAATACGGGTTACGAGACCGGATGCGGCGAAAAGGACTTTTACTGTGCGACGGGCGGGGTTTGGAACGGATGGTTGACTTATTTCAAAGCGAGGCGAAGCATGTTCTTGCCAACAAGAAATTTAACCAGTGAGAATCGATGCCGAACGATTATTGGCTGAAAGACCACTTTGTAGGGCCTAAAGACACAATCCGTACGGTTGCAAAAGTTATTTCTAAATCAGGTATTGGTGTGGCAATCGTTGTCGATCGTAATCAGAAGATGATCGGGTATGTCCAGGACAGCGACATCCGCCGTGCGATTTTCTCGGACATCGATTTATCCAGTCCGATTGAAAAAATAATGTCGCGGCATCCGTTTACCCTGCGCTTGGGTATGACGCGTTCTGAGATGTTGGAGGCCATGCGAAAGGCAAAAAGGTTGAGGGCCCCGGTCGTCGATGACCGGGGTGTGGTGTGTGAAATTGCCCTTTACTGGAAAATGCAGGATGCTTTATCGTCGTCAGATTTTTACATCGAACGGAAGGGGTACAAGAAAAAGTCCATACGGCCGCTTGTCTTGGTGGTGGGCGGTGCCGGCTACATCGGCAGTGTCCTCTGCCGCCTGCTTCTGGCCAATGGTTTTGCGGTTCGGGTTCTCGATAAGCTGATTTACGGTGAGGACCCGCTTAAGGATTTGCTGGGACATGATCATTTTGAGCTCATTCGTGGCGATATCCTGCACACCGATACGGTCGTCAGCGCGGTTTTTGGCGTGGATACGGTTGTCAACCTTGCGGCGATTGTGGGAGATCCGGCCTGTGCGCTGGATGAATCTGGAACGATCATGATCAATTATATTTCTGCCAAGATGCTTGCGGATATTTCGAAACACATGAAAGTTGACCGGTATATCTTTGCATCCACCTGCAGTGTGTACGGCGCCTCGAAAGGTAAAAGGATGCTTACGGAAAAATCACCCTTGAATCCGGTTTCACTTTATGCCGAGACCAAACTCAAAACCGAGTGGGGGGTTCTCGAGCTTGCCGATAAGAACTTTTCCCCTTGTGTGCTTCGGCTGGCCACGGTCTTCGGCTTGTCCCCGCGCCCGCGGTTCGATTTGATCGTCAATTTATTTACGGCATCCGCCTTCACCCAGAAAAACCTTACGGTCTTCGGAGGTAATCAATACCGCCCGAATATCCATGTCGAGGATGCGGCCCGTGCGTTTATGGCCTGTGTTTCAGCCCCGAAGAGGAAAATCCACGGGCAGGTTTTTAATGCAGGATCTTCCGAGCTCAATTATACGATCCGGGAGATCGCCGAACGTGTGGCAAAACTGGTTCCAGGGACAACCATCACACAGCAGGACTGTGCGGAGGATCTTCGTGATTACATGGTTTCTTTTGAAAAAATCCGTAAGGTGCTCGGTTTTGCTTGTCATAAGTCAATAGAAGACGGTGTGCGCGAAATTTTTCAGGTTTTGAAATGGCAAGCGATCCGGGATCCAAATCAGGCACAATACAGCAATTTTAAGACAACCTTCGCTAAAATGTTTGTTGAGATTTGACCTATTCGCATTGACTTCATAATCAATGCAGATTTTGTTATCAGGCTTATGATCGTTAAAGATTTGCTTTAGAAGTGGATATTTGCAGAGGAGGCGCAATGAAAGATGACCGTTATTCTTGGTGGGCTAAGTGGAGGACCAAAGAAGGTCGTAAGTGGCTACTTTGGTTATTCGTTGAGCGATGGCTGAGGGTGATTCCTTATCCCAATTTCAGAGGGTTTCTCCTTCGTGCCGGTGGTGCCAAAATTGGTAAACGATGTTTTGTTCACGATGTTGTTTTTCAAAATGCTTATGTGAATGGGTTCAAAAATCTTTCCATGGGAGACAATGTAACCATTCAGACACAATGCCTTATTGATCTCGCCGATACAATTATATTGGAGGACAACGTGACAATTGCTGCGGGCGTCGCGATTTTTACGCACGAAGATTGTGGGGCTAAGCTTGGTAAACCGTTGGCTCAATATTTTCCACCGAAGCGCGCTGGTGTTTTAATTAGACAAGGAAGCTGGATAGGTGCACGAGCCACGATTCTTGCGGGAGTTAACGTGGGCGAATGTAGCGTTGTTGGAGCCGGTAGTCTTGTAACTAAAGATGTCCCGGCATGGACGGTTGTTGCTGGGATACCGGCAAGGCCGATAAAAAAGATTGGCGAGCAAGCATCAAATTGACTATGGATACAACGGCGAACATAAGAAAAATCGCGTTGGGGCGACCGGTATTTGACCGCGAGGAAGCCGAGGCGACGGCAAAGATCTTTAACGCACAGTGGGTCCTAAATGGTCCTGAGGTGCGCCGGTTCGAGGAAGAATTTAAAAAGTATATAGGATCTTCGCAAGCGACTGCGGTCAATTCTTGTACGGCTGCGATGCATCTAGCGCTTGCGTCCTTGGGGCTAAAAGCCGGGGATGAAGTTCTTCTGCCGAGTTTTAATTTTATCGCGGCGGGACTTGCGGTTTGTCAGGCAAGGCTCAAGCCGGTATTTGTCGAGGTAAATCCCCGGACCGGAAACCTTGACACAGGCAAGCTTAAGAAAATGGTTGCCAAGTCCACAAAGGTAAAGGCTATCCAGGTATTGCACTATGCCGAATACCCGCCCGATCTTGATTCGGTCCTCCAAATTGCCAGGAAGCATGTTCAGCGGGTTACTGAGGACACCGCACAGGCCATGGGGACCGGTTATGCAGGCAAAAAAATCGGGGTCCATACGGATGCAGCCTGTTTTAGTTTCGGTCCCTTGAAAATGATTTGCAGCGGAGGGATGGGCGGGATGGTGACTTCGGATCACAAAGATCTTGTCGAGAAGATCAATTCCTTGCGTTCCTACGGCATGGACAAATCGATGTGGGACCGGCGCGAATCGCAACGACCTTGGATTTATTCTGTAACCGAGTTGGGGCATAATTTCCGGATGAGCGACTTTCAAGCCGCCGCAGGGATTGTCCAGATGAAAAAACTCGATCAGTTTATTGCGCGTAGAAAAAAGATAGCATCATTTTACGATCAGGCCCTGAGTCGCCAATCGCGGATCGATATGTTTCATCCCGAATCAAAGTCCGAGCCCGTCCCTCTCTATTATGTCATCAAGATTTTAGATAAGACAGGGTCTTTGCGGGATAAGTTGGCGCTGTTTTTGATTGAACATGGGATTGGGGCAAGTGTCCATTGGGATCCGCCGCTTCATCTTCATCCCCTGTTCCGCTGTTATGGTTATGCACCTGGTGATTTCCCTTTGACCGAGGAATTGTCAAAAATGACTTTGAGTTTGCCTCTCCATCCCGGCATGAGTGATGAGGATGCCGAATACATTGTCGGTAAGATCGATGAGTTTTTCCAGCAGGGTCTTTAGCGGTCGGGGCGAACCGCCGGTTTGCGGTTACCGGGGGAATCACTCAATGAGGCGATAAGACGAATGATAACGGATCATAAGTGATGTTAATCTACTTAGCGGATTTGACGCATACATCCATCACCCTTTCCATCGATACCTTTCCGCTCGGGATCGGGTATCTAGCGGCGTATGCCCGCGAAAATATCAAAGAGCCGCTCGAGATTGAGCTGTTCCGCTACCTCGACGACCTTTTCCCTCGGCTTGAAGAAAGGTTGCCGGATGTTATCGGTGTTTCTAATTACTGTTGGAACTCGGCCTTGAGCTCGTGGGTCGTGGAATATCTTCGTACTAAATCCCCTCAGATTTTAACTGTGATGGGAGGCCCGAATTTTCCCGTGGATCCCGAACTCCAGGAGGAATTCCTGAAGCGGATTCCGGCTCTCGATTTTTACGTATTGGGAGAAGGGGAAGCGTCGTTCCGGAATTTGATTGAGAATTTCATGGCCTGCGGCAAAGACCGCGAAAAGTTATTCGAGCACTTCAGGAAACAACCCTACAATTCCGTTTTAGCCATGGACCGCGAGGCCGGTAGGCTCATCAAAGGCGAGGGGTTTGGGCGGATGCATGACTTGGACAGAATTCCGTCTCCTTATCAGCTCGGCTTGCTGGACAAATTTTTCGACGGGCGGTTAAATCCGATGCTGCAGACCAACCGCGGTTGCCCTTTTACCTGTACCTTTTGCTTGGAGGGTAATCCGTATTACACCAAGGTTAATAAATTTTCGATGGATCGCATCAAGCAGGACCTCGACTACATTGCTGCGCGCGTTCACCCGAGCAATACCCTCTTTTTGACGGATTCTAATTTTGGCATGTACCCGCAGGATATGGAAATCGCTCAGTATATCGGTCATCTTCAGAACCGCGTGGGTTGGCCCAAGAACATCAACGGTACGACGGGCAAGAATAATCCGTACGGGATCTTGCATGTTGTTGATTTGGTGAACGGTGCCATTCGTGTTTCTAGTTCTGTCCAGTCCATGGACGAGGGAGTTTTGAAAAATATCCGCAGGCAGAACATCAAACTTCAAGATTACGATGCCATCCAGTGGGAGATTCGTAAGAAAAATATGCAGTCTCTGGCGGATTTGATCCTCTGCCTTCCCGGTGAAACCAGACAAACTCATTTTGAAGGAATCAAGCGGCTGCTTGATTCCGGGGTCCAGCGTATCCTGCCTTATCAGCTGATGCTCCTTGAGGGGACTCAGATCAACAATCGCCAGACTCGCAATCAATACGGTTTCCAAACCAAGTTCCGTATGGTGCCGAGGAATTTTGGGATTTATAACGGCCGCAAAATTTTTGAGGTGGAAGAAATTGTCGTTGCGACCAATTCTCTTTCGTTTGAGGATTACTTGGATTGCCGCAGGCTTCATTTGATCCTGGAGGCCTACTATGAGGAGAATCCCTTCCAAGAGCTGGTGGGGGTTGCTCTCGATGATCGAGCGATCCATGAACGCCCCCGGATCGCCCTCATCGGCGTTGCAGATCACCACCTTCCGGGAAGCAGGCTGGTTCCTCCCGAGGCGCCA
>JAMWDC010000142.1:0-3526 GCA_023819025.1 Candidatus Omnitrophota bacterium
CTGTAAGGGAATTACCGTCAATACCGGTGTCAACATCCACGGAACTTCCGGTATCCAGAACACATGGTCGGCAATCCCGGCTATGCGATCATCACCATCGGTGGCTACGGCTACCACTTTCCCTCCTCGTGACTTGGCTTGTTCGATCTGGCTGTACATTTTATCGTACCAGGGGTCTTTCGGGGCAATTGCAATGACGGGCATCTCTCGATCGACCAAGGCGATCGGTCCATGCTTCATCTCACCGGCTGGATATCCTTCCGCATGGATATACGAAATTTCTTTCAATTTCAATGCGCCTTCCAACGCAGTTGGGAAATTATACCCGCGCCCCAAATACAGGAAATTGCGCCGATGGTAATGCTTCTTTGCACATTTTTCGATAGCTTTCTCTTGTTTTAAAACCTTCGAGGCCATACTCGAAAGTTTTTTGAACTCCTGGATTAACCGGTCGCATTCTTTTTTAAATCCTGGGAATCGTAACCGCGCCATATAAAATGCCAGAAACGCTAAAATCGCCAACTGGGCAATGTAAGCTTTCGTTGAAGCGACGCCTATTTCAGGACCGGCTTGAGTATAAATGACCATATCTGCTTCCCGTGCAATGGTACTTCCAAGGACATTCACAATGGCAAGTGTCGCCGCTTTCTTCTCCTTGGCTAGACGAAGTGCTGCTAAGGTATCGGCAGTCTCTCCTGATTGGGTAATCAAAATAACAAGATCGTCTGGTCCAACAACAGGATTTTCATATCGGAACTCACTGGATATAGAAGCTTGTACCGGCAACTTAAGATAATGGCCCATCATGTAGTATCCCACAAGGCCTGCGTGATAAGCTGTGCCGCAACTGACGAGATAAATTTTTTTTACGCTTTTGAGCTTGCGGTCGACTGCCTTTGAGAAGGTATCGAATACAATATTCCCTTTGGAATCGAGCCGTTTTGAAATTATTTCTTCAAGGATGCGGGGTTGTTCAAAAATCTCCTTTAACATAAAATGAGGATATCCACCCTTTTGGGCTTCGGAAATGTTCCATCGAATAAGGGTTGGCTTCCGTGCAACCGGTTTTTTGGTATGTAAAGAATAAATCTCAACGGCGGATGGAGAGACGATGGCATATTCATCGTCTTCCAAAAATAGTACTCGGTTTGTATACGAAAGAAAAGCGGTGACATCGCTTGCGATAAAATTCTCGCCTATGCCAAGGCCAATGATAAGGGGATTCGATCGCTTAAAGGCAAAAAGCTTGTCTGGCTCGTCCTTGGACATGACGACAAAGGCAAAAAAACCGTGAAGTTTTCGAATCGCGCGGCAGAACGCCTCGGTGAGGTTCCCCTTCTTATAAAAACTCGCGATCAGATGAACTGAAACTTCTGTATCTGTTTCCGAACGAAACCGGTAGCCTTGGCGACGTAATTCTACTTTTAAGGGTGAATAGTTTTC
The DNA here is from genome assembly GCA_023819025.1 of Candidatus Omnitrophota bacterium. Lineage (GTDB taxonomy): Bacteria > Omnitrophota > Omnitrophia > Omnitrophales > Aquincolibacteriaceae > JAMWDC01. The sequence goes on from JAMWDC010000142.1 coordinate 1,444, forward strand.
GATGATACCATTGTGGATAAGAGCGATTCGCTCCGAGGCATCGGTGTGTGGATGAGCGTTAGCCCGTGAGGGTTCGCCATGAGTGGCCCATCGGGTATGACCAATTCCGGTATGGCATTCTAAATGGATGCCTTCGAGTTGCTCTTTCAAAACCCCTACTTTCCCCTTGTCTTTGACTATGAATAGATTGCCTTGTTCATGATCGAGGCAGGCAATTCCCGCCGAATCGTAACCGCGATACTCTAAATGTTCCAACCCTTTTATTAAGATCGGTACCGCATTTCTTTTCCCAACATATCCCACGATCCCACACATAGCAACCTCACCTCTCGATCAACGTATAAAATGTGACTTTCCTTAAACGGTGATATAATCGTTCGATTAAATGGACTCGATTAAATTTTTGACAGACTATACCAAATACCTTAAGATAATGCAATTTACTTTCCATGAAAGAACGACGACGACATTATTTCATTGATAAGCCATTACAGTTACGATACATGGCTTATATCCTTATCCCTCTTGTGACTGTTTCCGTGATAGCCATTTTTAGTCTTTATTTTGGAATATGGGGCGGCGTTCTCGATGCCTTTTCCGATGAGAAAATTCGTAATGACCTTTTAATCGCATCCCGGCTGACAGAGTATGAACAGGCACGTCTGCCCTATAGTGAAGCGAAAGTTTCACCTCTTTCCTTTTTTAGGCAGACAGAAAAACTAAGTCAAAGACAACGAGAGGTTTTTAAAAACATTCTCAATGAAACCAATCGTAAGATCTTTTTGAATTTTATCTTCCTCCTTTTTTTTATCGGTTGGGGCTCGATTTATGTTTCACATAAAATCGCAGGACCTCTTTATCGTTTTCATGCAACTTTGGAAAGCATCGAAAAAGGAGATTTCCGTATCCGCATCCATTTACGGTCGCGAGATGAAGCCCAATTTCTGGCAGAGTGCTTTAATCGAACTCTTGAGAATCTTGACTTTACTTTCTCTCGGCTGAAAAATATTGTAACCGAAAACGAATCCAAATCCGAACGTCTAACCGTTCGGCTTAAAGAAGAACTTTCTAAATTTAGAACTAGTGCGGACCGCTAATTTTTTCAATGGATTATCCTCTTTTGTCTTTCTAATTTTTTCTGTAATTCAACCGCTTTCCGCCACAGAACTCAGTTCGGACGATATGTCCTTATTATCCACAATCGAAAACGACAGCATCCAATACTTCGTTCGGATGTCAGATAAGATCTCGGGTCTTACCCGGGACTCCTCACGTGCCGGTTCTCCAGCCTCCATCGCCGCAACAGGATTTTCCTTAGCAACCGTTGCGATCGGTGCTTCCCGCGGTTGGGTTGCTGCTGATCAGGCTTATGAACAAATAAGAAAAACCCTCAAAACGCTTCTGACCCAAGCTCAGCATAAAAATGGATTTTTTTATCACTTCTTGGATCCGCGATCGGCGCGCCGCGTATGGGCCTCGGAGGCGTCTTCGATTGACACGGCACTTCTTATCGCAGGCGCTCTTTTAGCGGGCCAATATTATCCCGGAACCGAGATACAACGGATGGCTGAAAATCTCTACGAACGGATTGACTGGCAGTGGATGATGAATCAATCATCTCTGATGTGTATGGGCTGGAAGCCAGAATCCGGTTTTCTGCCCTATTATTGGGATTCATACAATGAACACTTAATTCTTCAAGCGTTAGCGATTGGTTCTCCGAAGCATCCGATTCCTCCCGATTCTTGGCAGGCGTGGCTACGCCCAGAAGATCAATATCAGGGGAAGATCATTGTTTATTCTCACTCCGGCTGTCTTTTTACTTATCAATATGCTCAAGCATTTATTGACTTTAGCAACTTGAATGATCGAGGGATTAATTATTTTGAGAATTCAAGAAAAGCAACGATAGCGAATCGTGAGTATTCCCTTGAATACCAGTGGCAATATAAAACCTATACCGAACAATCCTGGGGTCTTTCCGCCTCGCTTGGACCCGGCGGTTACAAGGCCTATGGGGCAAAACCCGGTCTCGGTCTTCACGACGGCACCCTTGCGCCGTATGCAACGGTGGCCTCAATTG
>JAMWDC010000142.1:3536-6020 GCA_023819025.1 Candidatus Omnitrophota bacterium
CAGGAGTCTTTACAGGCCATCCGATATTTTCTTGCTGAACATGGTGAGATGCTGTACGGCGATTTTGGTTTTAAAGACGCCTTTAATCTGGACAAGAACTGGTGGGCAGATGAATATTTGGGGATTGATCAGGGAATTACGGTTCTCATGCTTGAGAATTTTTTAAATCAAGGGGATGTCTGGAAAAGATTTATGTCTCTAAAACCCATTCAGCGATGGATTTCGTTGTGCGATTTAGCAACCTCTGCGCGCACACCACAAGATCAAGGTTAAAGACGGGTTACTCCCTTTTTATGAAGCGAATAGCCAATCGGGCAGCGGTTTCCTCAATAATTTCCGAGGTGAGGTACGTTCCTTTGGCAATTTCTTCCTTGATTTCTCGAACGCGTCCTAGATTAGGTTCAGGCTCAGAAGGAATCAAACGGCTATACTTTCGAACTTCCTGCCAACGTTTTTGTTCTTCGAGGGTTTGAACAGCAGGTGTTTCGATCCGAATTTTGCGGTCATTTCTGTTCTTGCTTCTGCTCAAATTTCTCATCGGGTTACTCTCAGGCAGGTGGATTACAGCCAGCAAAAGTAAATAGAGATCGACCCCCTGCCTTTAAGATTTATCGGCAATCACAAAACCAAACTTGAACAGAACCTCCGATACAACCGCAAAATAAATCTGAAAATCTATGCTTCTAAGGTAAGTTCGCCCACCCTTTTCATCAGATGCGATCTGAGTCGCATGATAACCTTTGTATGAATCTGACAAACGCGTGATTCGGACACATCCAGGATTTCGCCTATTTCACGCAAGGTAAGGTTTTCATAATAGTAGAGGATGATCACGAGTTTCTCTTTCTCGGGTAAATGATCAATCGCGTCCGCGAGGAATTCTTTGACCTCGTTCTGATGAACAAAGCTGAATTGGTTCGTGATCAATGAGTCTTCGATGGTCTGAAGTCTCGAAATCGGTTTGTTCCCGTCATCATTCTGCCAAACCTCATCCAGGGATAAAAAGGTGGTAGAGTTAAGATCACTATAGATAGTATTCAGTTCATCCGTAGAGATCTTAAGGGCTTTGGCAAGTTCGTGATCGGTTGCCAGACGGCCGAATTTTTCTTCTAATTCCTTGCATTTTTTCTCAATCTCCCGGGCCTTTTTCCTTAAAAGCCGGGGCGCCCAGTCCAACTTTCGCAATTCATCCATGATGGAGCCTCGAATCCGAGATACCGCGTAGGTCTCGAATTTATTCCCTTGAGAGACATCGTACTTATTAATGGCGTCAAAAAGGCCGAGAATGCCGTAGCTTACCAAATCATTAAATTCGACATTCGGCGGCAAGCCAATCGCAACTCGTCCCGCGACATATTTCACAAGATACAAGTATTTCTTCACGATCTCTTCACGGAGAACAGGACTTTTGGTCCCTTTATACTTCTTCCACATTTTTATTTCGTCCTCATGCATGGGGGGTCTCCTTATGCCTATTCAAAAATGTTAAATCAATCACGATGCTGCTCCCTTTTGTTGTTCGAGCAGCTTCTTAATCTGAAGAAGTGTGTAATTTTTGGATTGCAGTACTTTGATTTGCTCAAGACGATCAAAGACAGATTCGTCATAAAGCCTGTGACCGGAAACTGTTCGTCTTGCCTCTTGGATCAGGCCAGCGAGAGTATAATTGTGAATGGTCTGCCGAGAGAGACCGGAGTACTGCATGACTTCACCAATTTTATAAAGTTTTTCTCGCTTCATGGAACACTAGTCTTGAGTATGCGCCTTGATATTCTCATAAAGCCGTAAAGCCTCCTCGTCTTCTGGAACTAATAAAAGGATCTTCTCAACTGCAAGTTTTGCAGATCCCCACCGTTGCTGCTGGATCCATAACTTAGCCTGATTGCGATATCGATCCACCCTTTCCTTTAAATCATCGTTGGCGGATTTTTTGGTGAGCTCTGAACCTATCTTTCCTTCCTGAGCGGCGTGTCGCCGAATTCGGTCGATAAGCCGTGATGCCTTCGTATTGTCCGGGTCGTAGAGGAAAACTTTTTCCGCGGCGAGTATGGCTTGTTCGTACTGCCTTAACGCAAGCATGGTTTCAGCGCGATCCAACCATATTTTTTCTGCCGATCTCTTTTCTGCAGAGCTTAATTCTTCGATTGACTTATCTTCGTAAACTTCTTTTTCGCGCGCGATCTCTTGATCAAGAATTTCCGCCATTAACGATTCTGCTTCCTGAACGTTTCGGCCGCTCTCAATCACTTGCAGGGTCATGACCCTCGCCCGGTAGAACTGACCTTTTTGAACTGCGGCTCTTATATCATCGAGACGTGGAACATCATTAAGCGCAACGCTGCGATGTGGTCCTGTCTTGCAACCACTTATGGCGAGCATCAGAGTCACCGAAATTATTAGGCGCATGTATAAAGTGTAATTTACATTTTGTAACTTACAATCTATAAAATTTAACGGCAAAGTCAATCAGTTTTTGAAACTTTT
>JAMWDC010000143.1 GCA_023819025.1 Candidatus Omnitrophota bacterium
GGGTCGTCCTTATTTCGAAGGGCTGGAACATCTGCTCGGACGGCTTCTTGCGAGCGAACCGGCCGGGGGAAAAATAAGGAACCATCCGCCGAAATTACCCTGCCGGTATCACCCTTATCTCGAAAAGCGAAAAGGGCAGCGGGTCGCCTTGTTGCTTCTAACCTCGGACACAGGTTTGTGCGGATCGTACAATTCAGAACTGATCGAAAAGGCCGTTGATTTCATCCGAACCCAGGAGGTGCCACCACTTTTGATCGGCGTCGGCCGTATCGGATTACGGGCGTTCAAGCAGCGGGGTATCGACTGCCCGTACTCTTTCACGAATATCCGCATGAGTCAAATGGACCGGATCCTTAAGGACCTCGAAGCGGTGTTGTCGAAAATCTACCGGACCCAGGAAGCGGACGCGATTTATGCAGTCTACGCGCACTTTTTTACCTTTGCGGCGTACCGGCCGGCGGTTGAGAAAATCCTTCCGATAGAGGATCTGCGGCCTGATCCAGCGGAGGCCGGGTCCAAGGCTTCGCTGGAATATATTTTTGAACCGTCCCCGGATTTTATTTTTGGAAAATTAGTACCTCACTTTTTTTCGGTCAAGGTGCGAAAGATTTTTCTGGAGACCCTGGTTTCGGAACAACTGGCCCGGATGACCGCCATGCATCAGGCCAGTGAAAACGCAGAAGAATTATTGGATACGCTGACGCTTCTCAGGAATAAGGCGCGTCAGGCAGCGATTACCAAGGAAATTATCGAGGTCGTCTCCGGATCCCGGGCCTTAAAATTGAAATAACACCTCGGGCAGAGGATGGAGACCTCGCGGGTGTCATCCTGAAGTGCATTATTCCGAAGAATGACGGCGCGCGGTGTTCAGCCCTGCCGCGGTCGTAAAAGGCAGCCGAACAATAGCGACAACACAGGCAAAGGCAAGTGGAAGGAGGTTTTTAAATGTCATCCGTGGGACAAGTCGTTCAAGTGATGGGGCCGAGCGTGGATATCCGTTTTGAGCCGGAAAATCTTCCTCAGATCTTGAACGCCATTGAGATCGAGATCCCTATCGAGACGGCGGTCCAAGATGCCGGCAAAAAACCATCCACGCGAACACTTGTCCTGGAAGCCGCTCAACACGTTGGGGACAATATCGTCCGATGCATTGCCCTCTCGTCGACCGACGGGCTCGTCCGCGGCACAAAGGCCCGGGACACGGGTGCACCCATTTCGGTTCCGGTCGGCGAACAAACGCTCGGACGAATTTTCAACTTGCTGGGCGATCCTATTGACGAGAAAGGTCCGGTGAAGGATCCGGCCAACCGACGCCCGATCCACCACCCGCCGCCTTCTTTCAACGAACTTCTGCCTGTCACCTCGATCCTGGAAACAGGGATCAAGGTCATTGATTTGCTGGCCCCTTTTCCCAAAGGTGGGAAAATCGGTTTATTCGGAGGGGCCGGCGTGGGGAAAACCGTGATTGTGATGGAACTGATACATCATATTGCAACGGAACATGGCGGCGTTTCGGTGTTTGCCGGAGTCGGCGAAAGGACCCGCGAAGGAAATGATCTATGGCTTGAACTGAACGAATCTGGTGTCGTAAAGAAAACGGCCCTTGTCTTCGGACAAATGAACGAACCTCCGGGCGCCCGCCTGCGCGTCGGACTTTCCGGTTTGACGATGGCCGAATATTTCCGCGACGTAGCACATCAGGATATCCTGCTTTTCATCGATAACATTTTCCGGTTCACTCAAGCCGGGTCCGAGGTTTCAGCGCTCCTAGGACGGATGCCCTCGGCCGTGGGGTATCAACCGAATCTCTCTACCGAAATGGCGGAGCTCGAAGAACGCATCGCATCGACAAAATCCGGATCGATCACTTCCGTTCAGGCGATTTACGTTCCCGCGGACGACCTGACCGATCCCGCACCTGCCGCCGTATTTTCACATTTGGACGGTGTCATCGTTTTGTCCCGTCAGATTATGGAACTCGGGATTTATCCGGCCGTCGATCCGCTGGCATCAACTTCCCGAATGCTGAATCCCCGGATCGTCGGCAACGACCATCACGAGACCGCGCGCGAAGTCCAAAGAATTCTTCAGCGTTATAAAGATTTAAAAGATATTATCGCCATCCTGGGTATTAATGAGCTATCCGAGGAAGATCGGGATACCGTGATGCGGGCACGGAAATTGGAGCGGTTCTTGTCTCAGCCTTTTTCGGTCGCTGAAGTTTTTACGGGCCGAAAAGGGAAATATGTACGCCTCAAGGACACGATCGAAAGTTTTAAAAGAATCGTTTCCGGCGAATTCGATCATATCCCGGAGCAGGCTTTTTACATGTGCGGATCCATTGAAGACGTCATCGAAAACCACTCCAAAATGCAGGTGTCTGAATCGAAATAAGATGGCTCTTCACAAGCTGCAACTCCTTACACTGGAAGGCGTAATATATGACCAGGAAGTCGCTCATATCTATCTTCCAGCCGAAGACGGATTTGTGGGCATTCTGGCTCATCATGCCCCTTATGTCACCTCATCGCCTGGAGGAATTCTTGAGGTGCGGGAAAAAGACGGCACGCAAAAACGGTTCCGGTTAGGGGCCGGATTTTTTGAAGTGGCCAAAAACCGTGCGTCGTTTTTTGCTCCATCGATTGAAAAGCTCACCTAGGATGACTCGATGCTCTTCAACACGGGTTTGGACATCCGTTCGGGGCGAGGCTCCTTTCGTGCACCGGATGTCAAAAGATGAAGATATAGAAAATGTTCCCTCTATCACGGGGAATATGTATAATAGGATGCACTTGGAAGAGGATCCCCAAGCGGAAGCTGACCCGGTTGTAAAATTGACGGAATGGATATCGGAGGGAGCGCCATTCGGTCCGCGTGTTCGAACGTTAAGAAAAACCAGCAGGCGAACGATAATATCTTGATTGTTTGATTCCGAGGATAGAACGGCGCAATAAAAATCACAAGACGAAGGAGTAAACACCAATGGCAAAAGCAAACACAGCGTTCATGAAACCGTTGAATTTATCGCCTGATTTGGAGGCGGTTGTGGGTAAAGGCCCGTTACCCCGCAGTGAAGTCGTAAAGAAATTATGGGCTTATATCCGTGACAATAAGCTTCAGGATGCCACGAATAAGCGCAATATTAATGCGGATGCGAAGTTGAAGGCTGTCTTTGGCGGGAAAGCGGTCGTCAATATGTTCGAGATGACCAAGCTTGTTGCAAAGCACTTGTCCTAAGTCGAAAACGATCAAATCAAATTTTCAGAAGAAGTCGAGCATCGAAAGCGGGACCGTATCTTACGGTCCCGCTTTCTGTTTTTGATACCGGTATCTTTCTAAGTAATCGATACTAAATTTTTCTCATATCCCCCCTCAACCCTGCCCTCTCCCCCTCTCTAAGGACTGAGCTTGCCCCATTCGTCGCAGAGCGGCAAGAGTGAGCATATTCCCGGCCCCGCGAGCTGAAATAGGCCTATGTAGTGGCATATGGGAAATTCGGTTCTTTATTTTCAATGGGTTACGACGCCGCAGGGTAAACATGGACGAGGGGCGGGATGGAAGGTAAAAAGCGAGAGTGTGAAAACCCAAGAATTTAAATTTATGTGTGGTTACGTAGAGACATAAAGGGCCGGTTTTTTCTCAACGGCCGAGGACGTAATTGAAAATTAAAGGGGCAACGATCGTTGCGTCGGATTCGATCATGAAGCGCGGGGTCTCCGGGCCGAGTTTCCCCCAGGTAATCTTTTCGTTTGGGACAGCGCCGCTGTAAGATCCGTACGAGGTTGTGCTGTCGCTGATTTGTGCGAAATAACTCCAAAGCCGGCATGTCTGCTTTAAATCCTGCTGAATCAGAGGGACAACGCAAATCGGAAAGTCTCCGGCAATGCCGCCTCCGATTTGAAAGAAACCCAATCCCTTTCCTTGTTGCGAATTTTCCAGATACCAGTCGATTAAGTGAGCCATTTGTTCGAGACCACTTTTGATAATATGGTAGGAACGAACGGCGCCCTTACGCACATTGGCCACAAAAACATTTCCGAGTGTTGAGTCCTCCCAGCCCGGCGTATAAATAGGAATCCCCTTTTGGTATGCTGCCAAAATCCAGGAATGCCTCGGATCGGCCTGATAGGAATGTTCGAGTTCTCCCGTATCGATCAGTTGGTAAACAAACTCATAAGGGAAATAGCGCTGTCCCTCCTGGTCCGCTTTCTGCCACAATTTCAAAAGATGCCGCTCCATACGTCGCATGGCTTCCTCTTCCGGAATGCAGGTATCCGTCACGCGGTTAAACCCTTGGTTGTGAAGCTCAAGTTCCTCTGCGGTGCTTAAATTTCTGTAGTTCGGCACACGCTTGTAATAATCATGGGCCGTCAGATTGAATAGATCCTCTTCTAAGTTTGCACCCGTCGTGGAGATCCCGTGAATTTTGTTCTGGCGAATCATCTCAGCCAAAGAGATGCCTATTTCACCCGTACTCATGGCCCCACCCATCGCCAAAAACATCCTGCCACCCGCCTCCAACTGCTCAACCCAACCCTGGGCTGCATCAACAACCACAGCGGCATTGAAATGTCTAAAATGGGTCTTGATAAAATCTCGAATGACGGCTTCTTTGATTTTCTCCATAAGAATATAACCTTAAGCTGTCCAAGGGGTTGTAGAAAGGGTAACTCTCTTTTACCGCTTGGATGAGATACTGCTTTTGGTCTCCGGCACTTGCGAAACCATTGAAGTTCTCCAGCCATTGACATTGTCTCAAAATTGGTCTTAGGAGTCAATGATCCCGACTCCTCATCTGCAAGCAAACAATATAGGAGTTGCTCCAGTTATTCCCTCCCCCATTTTGCCAGAGGACGGACCCGCCGAAGAATGAGTGGCGGGAAGGGGGGAGGAATCCTATCCCGTGAAAACGGGAGCAACTCATAATATACTCGCCATGGCTCCGGAACGCAGCTTAGCCAAAATAGGCCATCTTTTTGATGAGTGCCATCATTGCAGGAACAGAACTTTGGTTTGAGCTCTTCTCGACGACCGACGGGTTTCCATACTTACGAATTTCCATCATCTCATCCCAGGAAATGGCGTCAAAGAAAATAATAACTGGTATCGCCAGCCCTTTTTGCTTGATCGTACGGTAAACCTCCCGGCCGTCCATAACCGGCATCTTGATGTCGAGGATCAAAACATCCGGAGTCTTTCCGGCGATGGCCTCCAATCCTTTTCGGCCGTTTTCCGCATATTCCACTTCAAATGCGGGACGAACACGCTGATCCAAAAAATCCCGGAGCATCGCGCCAATCTCCGGTTCGTCATCAACGATCAGTACACGGAGAACATCCGGAAAAGGCAGGTGCTGGACGATTTGATTTAAAAACTTTTCGGAATTGAAATCCGAAGAAAAGACGGCGTCAAAAAAAACATTCCAATCCTTCCTTTTCCCTTCCCCTAACTGAAAAATACGCGTCTCGGGAGAGCTTTGGCGAAAAACCCTGAGCTTCTGAGCGAGGGCTAACGAAAGAAGCTCGGGATTGATGAAGGCGATATCCCAGGTATGCCGATCGATATAAGCTCCGATTTCCGGTGCGTAGGTGAAGGTGTGCGGTTTGACCGGGGTTTCCTCAAAAAATTCTTCCAGAAAACTGAGCCAGGGGCTTTTTTCTTTCTCGAGAATTAAAACCGTCCGTTTGGACATGAGATAGGATTCCCCTTTCCGGTGGAGAGAAATTTTTCAACCCGATGAGGGCGCATCCAAATCATTGCCGGTCAGGCCGGTAGCCGTCCTTCCAATGCCCTCGAAAGCGTTGCCTGATCCATAAACTCAATGTGGCTGCCGACGGGGATGCCGCGTGCAATCCGGGTAATCTTCACAGGGAACGGTTTTAATATCTTCGCCAGATAAAGGGCAGTGGTTTCGCCTTCGGTATTGGGATTGGTGGCGAGGATCACTTCTCGGACTTTCCCCTGCTTCACCCGTTCCAGGAGATCCTTGATCTGAATTTCGCCCGGGCC
>JAMWDC010000144.1 GCA_023819025.1 Candidatus Omnitrophota bacterium
AGAAAAGCCTTTTCAATCGAGGTATGGCAAGGAAGGAAGATCGGAGAGCGAAGATAATTTTTAAGCCCTTCCTCGTTGTTCTCGACAAACAAGATATCAAAAACATAAATCATACCAACAATGATCGAAGGAAGTTCCTCGTAAACAAGAATCATTTTGGATCGTGCCTTACGTGCCAAGTCCTTGACCTCGCTGATGTTACCCGTAATTGAGATCTTCGGGGCCTTATCGACCGGCATCATCACGGCATCAACTCGTATCCGCTCGAAATCCAGAATCGTATTAATGAGCTGCTTTTCCTGATGGGTCACGACTCCGGACTTGGTACTCTCTTCAATCAAAGAACGAAACTCTTCCTCATCGACGAAGATACTTTTGGACATCACAGATCCCAGCGGCTTTAAAAGAAATTCAACCCCCTTAAGAATCATCAGGGTCGGATAGTGGAAACAAACCGATAAAAGTTTTAAAAGCCCCACATAACGCAACAAGAACTCCTGGGACCGCAACCGACAATAGTCTTTTGGAACCATCTCTGCAAAGATAATAAAAACCGGTGCCATCACCGCGGTAACCAACCATTCATTTTCAATCTTGAGTCCGGTTTTCATAATTACAGTAAAAAGCGCGGTGGCCGAAACCATCGCGAGATTGGTTGCGACAAGGAGAACGGCGAGAAAATGATCCGGCCGTTCGTAGAGTTGTAGCATCAAAGCGGCCGACCGGTTCCCCTTATCCGCCAACTCCCTCAATTTCAGCCGGTTGGCAGAGATAAAGGCCATCTCCGAACCTGCCAAGAAGGCAGCAGCCATCAGGCAAAAGAGTAAAGCAATTTCGAGCCCGATCATTTGAGCGGCACCACGATCACCTTTCGTATGCGTTGTCGGATCACCTCGTGAATCCGGATTTCAAATTCCGGCGTCCGTAAAACCTTTCCCTTCTGAGGGACTTCGCCCAGCTTCTCAAGAATGAATCCCCCCAGCGTTGCAGCCTCTCCGGCCTGGAGGGTACTCGAAAAATACTCGTTGAAATCATCGAGACTGATTCTCGCATCCACCATGAACTCATTCAACCACAGCCGGCGGATCGGCTGTTCGACCTTTGCGTATTCATCGTAAAATTCACCGAAGATTTCCTCCAGGATGTCCTCCAAAGTCACGATACCCGCCGTTCCGCCGTATTCATCGACGCAAACAGCGAACTTTTGGTTTCTTTTTCGGAAATCCTCCAGCAAATCATCAATCCGTTTTGTTTCAGGGATAAACATCGGCTGGGTCATGAGGCTCCGCAAATCCCGCTTTTCGCTCAACATATAATCCTGAATCGAGATGACACCCAAGATTTCATCGATGGTATGTTGATAAACAGGGTAGTGAGAAAAATGGTACTTTTTGACGATCTCGATCTGCTTGGATTCCGGATCTTCGAGATCTAGAGCGACCATATCCGTTCGAGGCGTCATGATGACTTTCACGGGGCGTTCTTCGAATTCAAAAAGTTTTTGCATCATCCGCCTCTCGTCGCGATCAAAAATACCCTCTTCCTCCCCGATTTTGACCAAGGCCCGAAGCTCGTCTTCGGAAATGATATCGGTAGGTTCCTTACGCTCCCGGATCAGAACCGACATAATCCCATCCGTAACCCATCGGGTCAGAAGCCGGAAGGGATAGAAAAGGATGGCCATTCCCTCAAGCGGTAAGGCAACACAGAGGGCAAGGACTACATTCTTCTTCACGGCCAAAACCTTCGGAAGAACTTCACCGACAAGAATCAAAACTAAAGTAAACGCGAGGGTCGTCCACCCTAAAACCTGATACCCCCAAATATCCACGGCAAGCAACGTGACAAGGGATGCCGCGAAGGTGTTCACAAACATGTTGCCGATCAGAACGGTAATCAAGGTACGGCGGGGATGATCGATGTGAAAGAGAACCCACCGGGCCAACCGCGGATGATTTTCCATGATCCGCCTTCGTTCGATCTTCGAAAGCGAAAAGATCGCCGTTTCGGAACCTGAAAAAAATCCCGAAAAGGCCAACAGAACAACCAGAACGAAAACATGCAGAAGGATTGGCATCATGAAGACTCGCGGTAAAGTTTCATTTTTTGGATATAATCCTCTACCCCCTCGGGTAAAAGTCCGAGAACGGATCTGCTCCCGCGGATACGCTCACGAATCTCGGACGAAGACAGGGGCACGGTGGGCATCTTGAGCCACTGGATATTGGGATCCGTCGTCATCTTTCCAGAGACACGATGCGATTCACGTGGGGCGACAATCAATCGCGCCATTTTTTTGATTTCATCGGTCTCACGCCAGCCGGAAATTTCCGTCAAACTATCCGCTCCCAAAATGAAAAAGAGTTCAGCCTCGGGATATTTTTTCCGTAATTCCCGCAGGGTGTCTACCGTATAGGAAATTCCGGACCGTTTGATTTCAATATCCGACACCTCGAAATAGGATTCCTTCTGGATGGCGATCTGAATCATCTCATAGCGCTGAGAAGCCGGGGTGATATCGGAACGGGAGACCTTGTGGGGAGGAATTCGTGTTGGTACAAAGATAATTTTATCCAATAAAAACTGTCGGTGAACGGCGTGTGCAATCTCCAAATGGCCCACGTGAATGGGATCAAATGTCCCGCCAAAAATTCCGAGTTTCATGAATGAACGCTATCCTCAGGTACGAATCTGTCCATTCCCCTCCACGATGTATTTATAGGAAGTCAATCCTTCCAATCCCATGGGACCTCGGGCATGGATTTTATCGGTCGAGATACCGATCTCGGCACCAAAGCCGTATTCAAATCCGTCCGAAAACCGCGTGGAGGCATTCACCATCACGGATGAAGAATCGACCTGCTCCGTAAAAATCTGCGCGGCACGACGATCCTGCGTCACAATGGCGTCGGTATGGGCAGAGCCGAAGGTTTGGATATGCCGGATCGCGGATAAAAGATCAGGGACCACCCGGATCGCTAAAACTTTATCCAGAAATTCATGCCCGTAATCACCCGCTTGAGCGGATCGGACCCAAGGCAGGATTCTTCGAGTCCAATAATCCCCCCGGATTTCACAACCGTCCTCACGCAACTTTTCGCCGAGAACCGGGAGAAAATCCTTCGCAATATCCCGGTGAACCAGAAGCGTCTCCATCGCATTGCAAACGCCCGGTCTCTGCATCTTTGCATTATACGCAATCGCCACCGCTTTTTTGAGATCCGCCTTACGATCCACATAAACGTGGCAAATCCCTTGATAATGCTTAATCACGGGAATCCTGGACATCTTAACAACCTTACGGATCAAAGACTCACCCCCGCGCGGGATGACCAAGTGAATATCCTTCTCGCGTTTGAGAAGAAAATCGACGGCTTTGTGCTCAAGCGTACGGACAAAACTCACGGATGCCTTCGGAAGACGGTAACGAGTCAGGACTTTTTCGAAAACCGCCACGAGGGCCTGATTGGAGTAATACGCTTCACGTCCTCCTCGAAGGATCACGACGTTCCCACTTTTAAAACACAACGAGGCGCACTCGGCGGTAACATTCGGCCGGGATTCGTAAACAATGAAAATCACCCCAATGGGAACACTCACGCGTGAAATACGCAAACCGTTCGGACGGGTCCAACGGGAGGTTACCTTGCCGATGGGATCCGACAAACCGGCCACGGTCCGAACGCATTGAACCATCGCGTCGATGCGCTTCGGATTGAGTGTCAAACGGTCGATCATCGCCCTGCTCAAATTTTTTTCTCGGGCGTTTACAAGGTCTTTGCGATTTTCTCGGAGGATCCGGCGGGTCTCTTTTTTCAAGGCCAAAGCCACATCCAGAAGGATCTTCTTTTTCACGGACGACGACAGCCGGCTCACTTCACGGGAGGCCTCCCGTATCTCACCGAGCATCCTAAGTAGTTCAGATTCCCATTTTTTTGCTTTGGATCCCATCGATCGCCACGAATCCCCCATCCGGGTTTTTAATCCCAAATCACCATATCATTACGATGAATCACCTCATCACACGATTTATAACCCAAGAGGCCTTGAATTTCATCCGTTTTTTTTCCGGTTAATTGAATCAATTCAAGGCTGGAGTAACGCACCACACCCCGGCCGAAGACTTTGCCATCCATTGTTTCGAGTTCGACCACATGCCCTTTTTCAAATCGTCCACGAACTTTAACCATCCCTCGCGGCAGAAGACTTCGATGCCCCTCGGTAAGGGCTTTGTAGGCCCCGGGGTCTACGGTCAGGGTCCCCCGCCGGGCTGCTGAAAAAGCAATCCACTTCTTGCGCGCATTTTTTTCGGCGCGGCAGGTGGCAAAAAGAGTACCGATATCCTCGCCGGCAATCGCCTTGGCCAACATTCCCCGTACATGTCCGTTGACCATTAATAACGGAATCCCGAGACGCATGGCGGTACGCGCCGCAGCCAGTTTGGCCTTCATCCCACCAACCGTCGTCTGCCGACGAGAATCTTTCAGATGCTTGACCAGTTCCTGATCAATCTCTTCTTCGCTGGACACCTGCCTCAAGCGGGAGCCATCCGTTAGGTAAAATCCATCCACATCCGAGAGAATGACCAAAAGATCCGCATGGATCAAATGGGCCACATGCACCGCAAGGATATCATTATCCCCAAAATGAATTTCCTCGGTCGCGACCGTATCGTTTTCATTGACGACCGGAAGGACCCTCATCATCGAATGCGCATCCTTCATGTCCATCAAAGTCTCAAGAGTCTGCCGGGCCTTTAAAAAACGATCCCGTGATTCCAGGGCATCGCGCGTTAAAAGAACCTGAGCCGTTAGAATATCCCGTCTTGAAAAAAAACTTTCGTAAGCATGCATCAGCTTGCCTTGCCCGATCGCAGCAAGGGCCTGAAGCTGGGCTAACTCCTTGGGACGTTTTTGCAGTCTGTTTGCCTCCATTCCGTAAGCAATCGCTCCGGAACTGACCAGAAGCACTTCCTTTTTTCTCCGAATGAGTTCTAGGATTTCGGTCGAGAGTCGGTTGAGGTGGGAAACAGAAAAACGCCCCTGCCTGGATGTCAAGATACTGGTCCCTGCTTTGACGACGATCCTTTGGGCTGATTTTAAGCGTTCACGCATGACGGGTGAATTCCATTCTTTCTTTCATTAATGAAATGAAGTCTTCCAATCCTTCTCCGTTCTTGGCGGATAAATAAAAACAAGGCACACCCGGTCGGAACGTGGACTTGCGAATCCGTTCTTTGGCTTCGGGAAGATCTATTTTATTAACGATCACCGCATAAGGAATATCCAGAAACTTTTTGTTATAAATTTCGGTCTCTTTCCTCAAAATCGTGAGTCCCTCTTCTAACGTATCCGAAAACTCCGAGAGCGGATCCAAGACAAAAAAAATCATCTTAGCCCCCTCAATGTGTTTCAGAAAGTCAGTCCCTCTGCCCCGCCCGTCATGGGAGGATTTATACAAGGAAGGCAATTCACACAGCGTCGCCTTTTCGTAATCGGATAGATTGCAAACGCCCAGTTTGGGTGACGGGGTCGCAAAAGGATAAGCTTTTTCCGGGATGTGGGCGCGGGTCAGGCGATTCAAAAGGGTGGACTTGCCGGAATTGGGTAGGCCGATCAAATAGAAATCTGCCATCAAATGCAGCCTCAGCTCTAGTTCAAGCGAGGCGCCTTTGGCACCACGTGTCGCCTCTTTCCCGCTGTGGTTTCCGACACCACCCGCACCGCCTTCCAAAACGATCACTTCCTCGTCTTTTGTCGTGAGATCCCGAATTAAAAGATTTCTTTTCCGATCGAAAATCCGAGTCCCCAACGGAACCAGAACAATAAGATCTTTACCGTTTTTACCCCGTTTGCGATTACTGCCACCGTTTCCTCCCGACTCGGCAATCCAGCGGCTTTTAAACCTGAAACTTGACAATTGAGGTGCAGCGTCCGACGAACGGATGATCACATTACCACCCCGACCACCGTCACCACCATGGGGTACCATCTTCTTA
>JAMWDC010000145.1:0-4483 GCA_023819025.1 Candidatus Omnitrophota bacterium
TACCACCCGGCGGCTGCGTTCGGTTCAAAAAGAAAGGCTCGCCACCGCTGCTCGGAATCACCATCGGCTCACCCGCCTCGATTACTTTCCTGATTATCCCCTCGCTTATCCGATATTGGCCGCGCTCGGTTTCCTGACAATCGATCCCGTATCCGACTTGGACCATAAGGTCTCCGGTATGATGATCAAGAAGGGCAAGTATCCCCCGTTCGATCTCCATTTTCCGGTGGAGGATAGGCATGATGTTGGACATGACGTCCTCCAAAGTCGCGGGGAAGTTCAATGCCTGGGAGATTTCATAAAGGGTTTCGAGTTCCAAGATTTTTCGCTTCAGTTCCGAAACAGATCGAGTATCGGAAGAATCTATAGATTCCGCGGTCATGATTTTGCCCGGACCCCCACAAGTGCGATCTTTCGGCGATCAGCTTCTCGTACGAATTCGTCCTGATCGAGGAAAAGTGTTTTCCCGGCCTCAAAACCAAAGGCCTCGGCCTTGGCGCGGATCAAGGCCCTCAAGGTCCCTAAGCCTACGCATGGGACATCAAACCTCATGTCCTGATTCGGCTTAGAGACCTTCACCACCGTCACTTCCCCGCCACCCAACTCACCGCCGCGCTTGATGGTCCAGTCGGTTCCTTCAATGGCCTCCACAGCAAGAACGGCCTTTTTTTTGACCACAACCGTTTGTCCGATGTCAAGGCCCGCGATTGATTTGGCCATTTGGAAACCAAATTCGATATCCTCCATCACCTCTTTGGAAGGCTTCCTTTTACCCAGCACACCAACCTGAGGAAACGCATCCCGCATAAACATCGTGGAATCTACCAGATCAATCCCCTGTTCGTGCAAATAATCGGCGATCCCCGAAAGGAGCGAATCATCCTTAAAATCGCGGATTTTCATGAGAACCTTCATCATGTCAAAGTCAGGGCGGACGTTTTCCTGAAAAATCCGAACCTTCTCGATCTTACCCGCCATCATGGCTTCATGAACCCCTTCGCTGCGGAAAAATTTTACCAATTTACCCAACTCTCCGACCTTGACCCACAGCGAGGTCTCCACGATTTTTCCAAGGATCGGATTCGCCTCTTTCTCCATGGCGCACAATACAACACGGTACCCTTGGCGATGGGCCTCTTTGATAACAAATAAAGGAAACCGTCCGTTTCCTGCGATCACCCCGATCGTTTTGGTCATGAGAACCTCGCCCTTTTGATTTCTGTAATCAAGTACAGAACTCGGATCCCCTCGTCGTCCTAGAAAACCTTTCGCCTGAGCGTCCCCGCTAAAAATTTTCTCTCCGGTTGGTATTTTTACGGAACGTGAGAACTGCTTTTTTATTATTCGAAATCTAAGGGGTTTACCGGCAGATACCGCGTTCGGATGTCTTTAAGAATTCCAGTAAGGTTTTCAGCGCAGGCGTTATTGTGAGTTCTTGTTCTAACTTTGAAACGGCATTCTTTAAATTAAGCCGGGATTTAAAAATAATCTTAAAGGCCTTTTTTAGATCCGACTTATCGTTGGCCGAGAAACCGGCCCGTGTCAGTCCTACGGAATTGATTCCGTAGGCCCGCACCGGATGACCGTCCGCCATAATAAAGGGGGGAACATCCTGTACCACTTTGGAACAGCCGCCGATAATGGCGAGTTCTCCAATCCGAACGAATTGATGCACGGCGCTCAGTCCGCCGATGATGGCCCGATCATGAATCACTACATGACCGGCTAGTGTCGCTGCATTTGCGAGGACTGTTTGATTCTTGATGATGCAATCGTGAGCCACATGGGCATAGGCCATCAGAAGATTACCGTCGCCGATCACGGTTTCGGATCCTTCGATGGTCCCGGGATTGATGGTCACGTATTCCCGGATTGTATTATTGTTCCCGATCTTCAGATAGCTGATACCGCCGTCAAATTTCTTATCCTGAGTTCGACTACCGATCACTGCACCCGTGAAGACTTCATTGGAGGATCCAAGCGTGGTGAAGCCTTCAATGGTCACACGCGCCCCGACAATCGTATGGTCACCGATTTTGACGGTACCGGCGATAATGCTGTAAGGACCGATCTCGACGCCTTCACCCAGTTCTGCATCCGGGTAAACGATAGCCGTCGGATGGATCGTTACCGATCCACGACTGCGAATTTCACCTCCGCTTCGCATACCAGTTTATCTCCTACATAAGCCCGTCCGACGCACTGTCCGGTTCGAGCTCGCTTTTTCACCACTTCCACTTCCATTCGGAGTTCATCGCCCGGAAAAACCGGCTGCCTGAATTTGGCCGAGTCCAGACTCATGAAGTACGCAATCTTATTTCTATTCTCTTTTGAACTCAGCATGATGACACCACCTACCTGCGCCATGGCTTCAATGATCAGCACCCCCGGCATGACCGGATGCCCGGGAAAATGACCTTGAAAAAAATAATCATTCATGCTGACTTGTTTATATCCCACTGCCCGCTTTTCGGGTTCGAAGTTTTCGATTCGGTCGACAAAAAGAAAGGGATACCGATGCGGGATGATTTTTTGGATATCTTCTGCATTTAAAACCGGGGGAAAGACGTCGGGTTCATCTCGATTCGACATGTTATTAGCCATAACCAGTTTCCTCACAAGTTCTAAGTTCAAGGCATGTCCGCTCCGGGTGGCGATCACATGCCCTCGGATAAAACTTCCCGTAAGATACAAATCGCCCAACAAGTCTGTAATTTTATGACGGCAGGCCTCATCTTCAAAACGCAGGATATTGTCGATGGGAAGATTCCGTTCAAACACCAGGGTATTCTCGATGGAAGCTCCTTTCCCGAACCCCTTCGCCAAAAGTGCCTCCGCTTCATGCTTAAGACAAAAGGTCCGGGCAGGCGCCAGTTCCCGCTCGAAAATTTCAGGAAGGATCCGCAGGGACAAAAACTGATCTGTGAGGTCTTCGTGCCGGTAACTCAGCGTATAAGAAATCCAAAGGTGGTCGCACGGTAAAATCACAAGGAATTGATCACCCTCGTCCACAAAGATCGGCTTATGAATCTCAAGATACTTCCTTTCGGCCTCCTGTTCCACAAGACCCGCACCCAAAATCGCCTCGGTAAAATCCCGCGCACTCCCGTCCATGCCCGGGATTTCCTCGCCGTCGACTTGGACATAGGCATTGTCAATCCCTAAACCGTGAAACGTCGCCATCAGATGTTCGATGGTCCGAAGAAGCACACCTGGACCGATCACCAATGTGGTTTGTCGCGTCTTGTCGGTGGCTACATTTTCCAGCGTCGCTCTCACTTGAAGCGTTGGATCCATGTCGATCCGCGAGAAAACGATACCTTTATCAGCCTCGGCCGGATGAACATGAAATTGAACCCACTGCCCCGTATGGAGCCCGCGGCCCTGAAAATGAACGGATTGTTTTAGAGTCCTTTGTTTCATGCCGAATCATTACTTCTTTCGCTTGGCATACTCTTTGTTGAGTTCGGTCAGGATATCCTGTGTGATATCAAACCGGCTATTCCGATAAAGGAGAACTCTTTCGTTGAAAATAAAATCATATCCCTTGCGCTCCCCGTAACGTTTGACGATGTCGTCAACATCCTTAAAAATTTCCCGGACAACATCATTACGTTCCGACCCGAGCTGTTTTTTTGTCTCCAGATCAAAATCCTGCAATTCGCGGACTTTTTGTTCCATGGCATCCCTTTTGCTCGCTGCAGCAGCATCGGTCAATAGCGCCATTTCATCCTTCAGCTTCCGGATTTCGAGAACCAAGGCATCCCGCTCTTCCTCTCTCAGTTTCCCTTTATCTCTCAGCTCCTTGTCATAATTTTTCGTCTTTTCATAGCCGTCAAAAACAACCGCCACATCCACAAAGGCAAATTTCTCGTTGGCCCCTGATACTGGTCTTTCGGAAAAAACCATGATTCCGATGAAAATTGCGATGACGGCAACTCCGATCCCAGCTACCTGAAAACGTCTGTTCATAAAATACCCCCTCCTTGTTTTCTAGTTCCATCCGACCCGTCCTCACCGGAGAATGTATGATTTTGAAGATACCGATTCACACCCGCAATGCAGAAAAATGATCCTAAAATCCCCGACTGAAACTAAACTCAAAGCGTCCGTTACGATCTTCGACATCCCGGTTCGCGATGGGGAATCCGTAATAAAAAGCCATAGGACCGATAGGGGTTTTGATTTTGATCCCTGGGCCGATACTGACAGCGATCTCGCCGAAATCCATGCTATAGGAATCTGAACTGACTTGACCGGCATCCACAAAAAACGCCCCTCGAAACGCCTCCAGGTAAGGAACAGGGAATGTGTATTCCAGATTGGCGACGGCGAGACTTTGACCGCCTACGGGGTTGCCGGCCTGAATCGGGCCGACTCGGCGGTAGTTGAATCCTCGGACCGTACCCAGACCTCCAGCATAAAAACGATCAAAGACCGGAACTTCATCGGAATCCCCAAAGTCCTGGGACGTTCCGTACCG
>JAMWDC010000145.1:4493-5946 GCA_023819025.1 Candidatus Omnitrophota bacterium
GTCCTCATCTCCACCCAGAAAACTTCCGATCAATTCTCCGCTCAACGATGCCAAGAGTCCGCGCGTGGGGTTAAACACGTTGTCACGGGTATCGTAGGTATTGAATATCTGCCAGCGCGAAAGCGTGGTTGAACCGGAAGAATTGAGAACCGTTTGCGGCGCGTCTTCCGAGATGTCATCTAATTTCACACGCTCCAGTTTATACCCTGTTCCCACGCGGTAGACATCCCGAAAAAGTCTCGAAAGAATTGCTCCGACCCCGCGTCGTTCCTCATCAAAGTCAACATTGCGATCATCGCGCGTTGTGTTGTAAAGATCCAAGCCTAAGGAAACCGGCTTGTTGAAAAGATAAGGTTCGACAAAACTGACGGTATACTCCTGATTGATCGTCCCCAGCTGGCCACGAACGGCCAAGGTTTGTCCGCCGCCGGTAAAGCGGGGCCAGTTAAAAAGATCAAAATTCCGCTGTGAGATCTCCGCAAATCCAAGAAAGCTTTCAACCGAACTGATACCACCACCGAACGAAAGTTCGCCCGTTCGCTTTTCCTTGACCCGGAATATCAAATCCTTACGATTCGTGCCTTGCGCCGAAGGTTCCGTATCATAAGTGACTTCTTCAAAATAACCAAGATTGTCAAGCCGCTGCTTGGACTTTTTGATTTTTTCACCGTCGAACCGATCGCCCGGACGGATCCGAAGCTCGCGGCGGATGACCAGATCCTTGGTTTTGGTGTTACCGCGGATCACAACCTTTTCGACAAAATACAAATCCCCTTCGTGGATTTCATAAGCCACATCCACTTTTCCAGACTCCCGGTTGAGTTTGATATCGGGAACGATACGGGCATCCATATAACCGCGTTCATTGTAATAATCGCGGATTTTCTCAATGTCCTTGGATAGATAATATTGCGAATAGGTGAGGCCGGGGAGCATTTCCAGCTGCTGCCAGATTTCGGATTCCGGGAAAAGCTGGTTCCCTTTGATTTTGATTTCACCGGTCACGTAGTGTCTTCCTTCTTCCACCGCAACGGTGATAAAAATCTTCCGCTCGTCCTTGGCGTACTTAAAACTCGGCTGAATCTTCACATCCAGATAGCCTTCTTGTTGATAGAAAAACCGGATCTTTTCGATGTCCTTTTCAAACACGGTCTCTTTAAAAACACCGGAGGTATACCATTTGTCTTCCTTGGTCTTCATCAGGCGCCGGATTTTCTTTGGCTTGAAGGCCTGAACGCCTTCGAGGGTAATTTGTTTGATTTTATATTTTTCTCCTTCGAGGACTCGAATATAGACGGTGGCTTCCTTAGTTTCCCGGTTGACATCCACCTCGGATTGCACGTCCACAAAACGGAATCCTTTGTCTCCGTAAAGTTTCTGGATCGCCACGACGCCCAGTTTCACGGCTTTCCGATCCAAAATTTGTCCCTCGATCACCTTCAGTTCTTTACGA
>JAMWDC010000146.1 GCA_023819025.1 Candidatus Omnitrophota bacterium
GCAAATTGTTGATCCGAGGTTCCCGTATAGATCACAATTTTACGCAAAGGTTTACGGCTGAACTTTTCGAAGGTTCTCAGGCCGTTGAAGTCGTGATGAGAAACTTGCTTGCCCCATTTACATTCCAAGCCGATCACGGACGAGGGCGTTTCCAAAACCCAATCAACCTCGATACCGGTATCCGTCCTGAAAGAGCTGATATGCCATTCTTTCTGGTAGGCATGAATAAAGGCGATGATTTGGAGAAGGATCCATTGCTCGAAGAGACGACCCTTTTCAATCGAACTAAGCGGGCTTTTGTGAATCCCAAGAAGAGCGTTGCGTACACCAAGGTCAAAGAAAACAAACCGTTCTCTTTGGCTGACACGCCTTTTTGAGACCGTGGTCCGCCAAGGCGGGATTCGGAAGACGATCAACGTATCTTCAAGCAGGGAATAAAACCGGCGGAGCGTTTCTTTGGGGATTTCGCTGTCGCTCGACATTTTTGAGTAATTAATCCATTGTCCGCTTGCTTCCGCAGCGGCATCAAGAAAACGCGCATAAGGTCCCAGATTTCGGATGAGCGCTTCGGCCTGGATTTCTTCCCGCAGATAGGTTTGCCCGTAACTGGAAAGCAGGGCAGCCCCGGTTTCAGCATCTTCCAGATAAATGCCCGGAAGGCTGCCTATTTGAAGCACTTTCTCAAGGTTCAATTTTCCTTCCAGTTCCCAGTAGGATAAAGGGTCGAGATGCTCGACAAGGATACGACCGGGGAGAAGATTCGCTTGGCCGCGTTTGAGCTTTCGGGCGCTTGACCCTGTTAGAAAAAAACGCAGTTTTAATTCCTCGTCCAGGAGCAGTTGCACGATATTTAAAAGCGCCGGTACTCGCTGAATTTCATCAATGGCAATGACGGCAGATCCATGAATCGTTGAAAGCTCCCGTTTCAGGCGGGCTGGGTCCTTGGCGTAGCCCAAATAAAGCGATTCATCCATCAGGTTGATCAATCGGTCAGGTTTAAGAGAACGGATCAGCGTGGATTTTCCTACCTGTCTCGGGCCAAGGAGAAGAATGCTTTTCTTCGTTTTGACGAAACGCGCAGTTATGGATCTAGCTAACATGTAGGCCATTTTCCATGAATTTGACCTGCTGTCAAGGCAAAAATGGGCGGGAGACAAAGGAAAGAGGGGAGAGGAAAAGAAGAAGAAAACCAAACCGATCGGTATGAATTCTATTCTATGAATTTAACCCCGCACTTTTGCCTGACTGCCAAGATGAAGACGGACAAGCCCGTCAATCTTAGCGATGGGGAAGGGGTGCCTCAGTATTTCACCCGCGATTACCTCACTTGAAAATTTGGGTCAGCACAGAGTTCCGGGATGGGGCAGACATAATTTGACGTTTTTTCTTTTATGGAGTATATTCCTGATTAGTTAAACTAGTCAGGAGTTAATTCTCGAATGGAACTTATTACTCGTACCTTAAAAATTGATCTTCCAGCTCGCCAATCGGCTTTTTTGTGGGGTCCCCGTAAAACGGGGAAAACCACACTTCTTAAACAAACCTTTCCCGAGGCATTGACATTTGACCTTTTAAATACTGACCTATGCTTTACACTTATAAAAAGTCCGTGGCTTTTGCGCGAACAGTTGCTTGCCTCGCCGCCGGCTCTGCTCAAACAGCCGGTTATTATTGATGAAATTCAAAAAGTTCCGGCGCTTCTTGATGAAGTTCATAAGATGATCGAGGAGCAAGGACTTCGCTTTATCCTTTGCGGGTCGAGCACACGCAAGCTCAAACGTGGTTGCGGAAATTTATTAGGCGGCCGCGCGTGGCGTTTTGAGCTTTTCCCCTTGACATCCCAGGAGGTGGGGAAAATTAATCTTCTAAAAATATGCAACAACGGTCTCGTCCCGGCCCATTACCTTCAAGAGGATGCCGCCCGTTCCCTTACGGCTTATGTTCGGGATTATCTCAAAGAGGAAGTTTTTAATGAAGGTCTAACTCGTAATATCCCTGCTTTCTCCAGGTTCTTTGATGCGATGGCCTATTCGCAGGGTGAACTCCTCAACTATGCAAATATCGCCCGAGATTGCGGCGTGGATGCAAAGACCGTCCGCGAGTACTATCAGATTCTCGTAGATACTCTCGTGGGGCAGTTTGTCGAGCCCTTTAAGAAACGGCAGGACCGGGGCGTGATCCTGCGCGCCCCTAAATTTTATCTTTTCGATGTCGGGGTTGCGGGGGCGATTGCGGGTCGCAGAGTCCTTGAAGAACGCGGAGAGGCTTTTGGCAAGGCGCTTGAACATTTCATCCTGATGGAAATAACGGCTTACCGCGCGTATTGTGAAAAAAATTTTACCATCAACTTTTGGCGGACCAAGACAGGACTTGAAGTCGATTTTGTTCTTGGGGCTGGCGCGGTCGCCGTTGAAGTCAAAGGGACTTCGCGGATCGATAGAAGAGATCTCCGGCCGATCCAATCTTTTATCGAGGCCTATCGGCCCCAAAGGGCTTTTGTGATTTCTAACGAGAAAGCTTCACGTTCCGTAGATGGGGTTCTGATTCAGCCTTGGCGGGAATTTCTCAAACATTTATGGCAGGGCGAGGTCATCTAAAGCGAAGGATCGCCCAACTCGCTTTTGATTTATTCAATATTTTATTTCAAACCCCGTACTTTTGCCTGCCAATCTTGGTGGCGGGGAAGGGGTATTGTGTGAACTGAAGGTGTCCCGCTCAGAACCGTTCCAGATTTGCGCATTTGCGTCATGACCTTTCGGTCATCAGTTTATTTCTCCAACTCTTGACCAATTTTTGTTTGCGCCCTCACGTGCTTCAGTGAAGCTATACGCCAGATCCGCCATCACAAACATCTAGTGCAGCACTGCCGTATTCGCAGCTTTGCAAAGCACTCGTTCCATTCAGACACATGGTCGCGGCACCGATACCTGTTGTATCGCAGCCACTTCCGGCATTGTCTCCCGTGCTGCAAGACCCCGCATCACCAGAACCCCTCAAACAATTGGCCCCCGTACTTTAATCCCCCCCGGACATTGTAATCGCCCGGAGGATCGGCGGGGTGTGCTTTATCTTTGGTGTGTTGTCTTTTGGCATGGGCAATTCCCCATTTATCGACTATGCGGATTCTATCAGAAGCAAGAAGCAAGAAGCAAGAAGCAAGAAGAGATTCTTTAAACCCTAGAGTTTGAACTGACGCTTATCTTACAGATCTGTCCCCACTGGGACTGTCCCTGATTTCCTTCAAGAATTTGCAGCAGATCCATGTTTTAAAAGATGGGCGGTTGCTGTTTCCAGAAACTCGCGCGCTTGACCGATAGCCTCTTTCACATCCTCGGAAGAAAAGTTGGCATCAACGTCATAGTCTCCCAGAAGCCTTCTGTTGAAGGCATCAATCAGCCAGCGATGGAATTTTGTATCAAGCTCAGCGGTTTTTGCAAAGTATTCACCATAGGCCCGATGGATTGCCGTATGTTTCGTGTAAACGCGCAATCCTTTTCCACAAAGGAGCGCTTTAGCGACATAAAACATTGCGTAGTAAGCCCGTCCTGCGGCAAATTCCTTTTCTCCATCTTTGAGGAGAACTTCCGCCGCATGAATGGCATGTCTGGCCTTATCCAGTAGTTTGGTTGTTTCTTTATTCATGCGGCAATCGCGTCTTCACGCACGTTGGCTAAAAAGGAAGTATCGCTCTTTTTCCAATCATCTTCCGTCACAAAGAAACGGGTGATCGTGACGGCATAATCCAGTGAAAGGCGCGAAACAAGCAGGCTGGTGCGGTTTATTTCAAGGTTAGCACGTTCAAAATCATTGAGAATCACAAGGATATCAAGGTCAGAATCCTTCTGCTGTTCTCCCCGGGCATAAGAGCCAAAGAGATAGAAGCCCTTTAAACGGCCTCCGTAAATAACCTCCAATCCCTTCCTAAGCTCCGCAAGCAGCTGTTTTAATTCCTTCTGGTCCATACTCATTCTCCATGTTTTCTACCAGCAATTTTCGGCGTCATGATATTTTATCCTCCTTTGCACCGGTCCGCCATCTGAAAATTGTTATAGATGTCCCCGCCTTAATAGAATGGTACCGTGTCCCCAAAGGGGCGCTTAAATCAACATGTCTCCCTGCGTACCCGGTACCATTTGTCAATGTCAAGCCCGTCAATCTTAGCGATGGGGAAGGGGTACCGTGTGAACTGAAGATGACCCGCTCAGAACCGTTCCAGATTTGCGCATTTGCAATTATAGACACCATCCCCACCCAGATAGGTGCTCGCCGCTGGCACATCGACCGATGTACCTTCATCACCTGCGCTGGAACCATTCGCCCCGCACATACCAGTTGCGCTACTGCTAATTGGCCCACACGCGCCGGCTGTAAACCCAATGTTGCATTGGCTGTCACCAGATCCCAACGTACATGCGCCAAGCACTCGGTTAAGCGGCATTGAAATCAACCGCAGCTCGGGCAACGTGTATTTGACTTTTTGTGTGTCGTCCTTCGGTATAGGTGTTTCCAAATTTGATGAACGATGTGAATTCTACCAGAAGCAAGAAGCAAGAAGAGAAGTACAGCAAAAGGAGTTCCTTATTCTTCGTAAAAGACGACGGCTGGTATTTTAACCTACTGGAAAATTTACACGCGGGTAAATTTGACATTTGTCAAAATTCATTGTATCATCCCAGCATGATCCAAAGATACCTTACCGCCCAAGTCAAGAAAGACCTCGCGAAGAAGATGGTTTTTTTAGGGGGACCCCGCCAAGTGGGAAAAACCACGCTGGCATTAGACATCCTCAAAGACGACAAGGGGTATCTGAACTGGGATGTGGATGCGCATCGTGAAAAAATTCTTAAGCGCGAACTTCCTCCAGCCGAGATGTTGGTGTTCGACGAAATTCATAAATACCGGGCATGGCGTAATTATCTGAAAGGTATTTTTGATCTTTACCGCAAAAACAAAAAAATCCTTGTGACGGGAAGCGCTCGGCTGGATTTATACCGTTTTGGCGGAGACTCCCTGCAGGGGCGGTATCATTTTTTGCGGTTACATCCTCTTTCCGCTGCCGAACTCAAAATGACGCACATGAATTCTCTCATGGATCTTCTGGAACTCGGCGGTTTTCCGGAACCCTTTCTTGAACATTCGCAGGTTGAGGCTAAACGCTGGTCGCGTGAATATCGCACCCGCCTTTTGAGAGAAGACGTTGCCTCCCTGGAAAAGGCCAGCGATTTGGGCCGCATGGAGCTTTTGATGCTGCGGCTTCCGGATTTGGTGGGCAGTCCGCTTTCGATGAATGCCCTGCGTGAAGATCTCGAGGTCAGTTTTAAAACGGTTGCGAGGTGGATGGATATCTTGGAACGCATGTATGCCGTTTTTCGCTTATGCCCGTTCGGATCGCCGAAAATCCGAGCCGTGAAAAAAGAAAGAAAACATTACCATTTTGACTGGTCTTTAGTGCCGGATAGGACGAAGCGTTTTGAAAACATGATCGCTTCGCATTTGCTGAAATGGGTCCATTTTGAACAGGATACCCGGGGCCGGGATCTGGATCTTAGCTATTTTCGCGACATCGACGGACGTGAAGTCGATTTTCTGGTCGCTGAAAACAGGCAGCCGGTTATGCTCGTGGAATGCAAATGGGCGGACGATGATGTGAGTAAATCTTTAAAGTATTTGAAAGCAAAATATCCGAATTCTCAAGCATGGCAGATTCATGCGGCAGGGAAAAAGGATTACGAAACGCCCGAAGGCATCCGCGTTGCGTCAGCGATTACTTTACTGAAAGACTTGGTTTAGGAAAGTCGGGGAGGCGTAGCGCCTCAGATTCTGTTAAGTTGCAGGGCCGGTTCCGGTAGCGCATGAGTAAGCTGAGCTTCCAGGAATGCAATCGAGGCCAGCATTACCTCCAGTGTTACACATATAATCTCCA
>JAMWDC010000147.1:0-1174 GCA_023819025.1 Candidatus Omnitrophota bacterium
CAATTTTTCACACCCAGATCGCGAAGTTCCTTTTCGGTGGGCTTTTTCACGATTACCTTCAGTTGCTTCTGTTCGATCGCCATTGTGATCCCTCCTGATAAGTTCGGTCACGACACTATCGAAATCTCGGTCTGGACAAGCTATGCTAAGATACTAATAACATCTCTAGGCTTTAAATCCAAGCTAAAATTTGCCTGGGGCTCCTCCCTTTTTACATACGACCCGTTTCGGGATACACGAAGGCAGCCCTTCCGCGCCCTCCGTCGCTCCCTGAGAATTCCCGGAATATCTTTTTTCCTTTGTGTCACTTTTTGTCGGACCATAAGCTTGTGTTCAGAAACATTGAAAGCGAAAACATTACCGAGCAGCAAAAATCCTCTTCAGTGAGCCACCATCTTCCCTCAATATACGATTTTTTATAGAATTATGGGGACTGACTGGATGACCTCTCAGAGGGCGTTTCTTTTAGAAAAAGGTTGATGAGATTGTTAAGTACATTCTCTTTAGCCGTTGTACTTTCGGATGGCGCATTCTCAGATTGCTGTTGAGGAGACGTTGCAGGCGCCTGTTGATCATGGCCTGTTTGAGTTCGTTTTCTAAACCAATTGTTGACCAATTCCTGGGTCTTGGATAAGGCCAAGCGTGACGCAATGTAACCAAGATCCGGCATAACCTTTACGGAATCCAAGGAGCCTTGCATAATGATGGGAATAACAATCCTCCCCTGGGCATCGGTCAGATATTGCAGTTCTGCGATACTCTGAATCATCGCAAAGGACATCTCCGGATCAATCCAAAGACTCATCCGTCCCACGACCCTGCCGTCAAAAGTCAACTGGCCCATGCCACCTACCGCAAATGTGTCTGTGACAAGGAACAGTTGAGGGAAATCCACGACACCCTTCGCAACTGAAAAAGTTGTATTCACCGGCTGGAAGACCGTATCGCGGGCCTCGAATTTTTTCTGGTAGTCGGGAGGCAAACGTTGCCGCAAGGTATCCGCAAGGCCCGGGATGATCGAAATTTTTCGAAAGATCACATCCAGGAAATTGAAATTCAGGATGGATCCATTGGTAATCTGCAATCGCCCCGTCCCTTGAAGATTTTGAAAAAAGAAACGATTAGAATATTCCCTTAATTGAGCATCAAGTCACTCAGGATGATAAGACAGGAA
>JAMWDC010000147.1:1184-5911 GCA_023819025.1 Candidatus Omnitrophota bacterium
AAATCTCCCGCGACGTTCCTTGAAAAGATGATGACAGGAATCCACGGAGACACGGTAAACGTACGTCGGCCGAAGGCGCAATCTTTTCCAGTTCGATTTGCGCGGCATTTAGCGCCCATACCGTCATCCTGGCGTTTGGATCAAAACGTCCGGACATGCTGATGTCCCCGCTTCCAAACCTCGCCGAAAGATTTTCCAGACGGGTTTCGTTTTTTTGGATGGAAACGCGAAAGTTCAAATCCTCGACCGCAGAAGGAACCGTTGAAAAGTCAAGACGTCCTCCCGAGAGTTCAACGGTTGCCTGAAAATCGCTTGCCCCGTCCGGGCCCATCTTCAGAGATTTAAGAGCCCCTTCAAGATGACCGGAAAAATCATAGAGCCCAAGATCTTTCAGTTCGGGAAAGGTTTGGGTCAATTCCCCTAAAGAGACGGTATCCAGATCAAGCTTCAGTCGGGCGTCTTCAAGGTATTGAATTCCTTCCGAAGGAACAAACCGCAAAAAACCGGACACGTCAACATTCTGTTTGTCGCTCAGCAAAGATGCGCGCATCTTGACCGGAATGGGACGATTTAACATTACATCCTGGACCGTGATATCAATCTTTTTTGCAGCAAGCTCGGACGCACGGCCCTGGTATTCACTGCGGAAAGAAACCAACCCATCGACGACCTGAACCCTTTGAATCAAAAACAAAAGGGCGGCAGCACCAGGCGGGGTCAAGACTGAGACCCGACTCTCGGCCTTGACGGAGGATGTTTGCTGGGCAGGAGTTGTAACCTCCTTACTTTCAATCCCAAAAACAATCACAGGCCGATGGATGATCACCGATGTCACAAGAACCTTCTTCGACAAGAGTGCCGTCAGATCGACTACCGCATGGGCGGATTTCAGTTCTAAGAGTCGCGGGGCACCCGCTTTGCTGTTTGAAAAGACTTCTAGTCCCTTCAACTCCAACGCCAACCCCTGTCGCCAAGTCAGGGCGACTTTTTCTAGCCGGACCGGTTTATCCAGAAAACGTTCCATCTCGCGAACGATGAACGGGCGATAACGATCAGCGTCAAAGGTGGCCACAAAAACCGTAACACCAGCAACTGCCAGAATGAGGATTCCAAAAACCAGGAAAAAAATTTTTTTCATCAAGCACGACCTCTCGGAGGAATCTGACGAACAGATCCTCTTGCAATTTATTTCGCTGTAAGAAACGGCTCGGGAAGCTTTTCGGTTCAGAAAGCCAAGAAAGCCAGGACGTCCTACCGTGGATGGCTTATGAAAAATATTTCACCTGATACCAAGCACCGTTCATCGCGCAATAATTTTCATAACTGGAATAGATGGTCCCCTTGAAGATAACCTCTTGACCTTTGACCTTAATGCAATTGGGAGGAATGCTGTAACCCCCTTCCTAAACAAGAACAGAACCGGGCTTCGGGAGGTAGCGAAGTTTCAGGGCCGCACATTGATCTCCGGCTTCGTCTTTAAAGAATTGGATTAATTCCTTAGGGCTCCCGGGACGAAAGATCTCCAAATTGTCATCCGGGTATAACTTCTCAGACATCTTTTTTTCGCTTAAGGACTTGAGAAATAATTGGACGATCGAAAGGACCAGGAATACAATCAAACCTGTGAAAAGCACTTCCATCTTCCACGACCAGTGAAGGAGGGTTGTTAAATACCCCAGAGAGCCTACGATAACCGAAACAATCATCACAAAGGCCCAAATGAGTCTAACCATTTTGACTTCTCCTCATCCCTACCCAATAAAAGCGATTCTTGACTATCGCTCTGCCCTGGCTCTCGTGGAACGGACCGCTTCTCTTGCAATCTCTTTTCAGCAAACAAACTTGCCCAAACCGAATTACAATTTATTATACCGCTCTCCTTAGCGAATGGCCTGAAATAACCTCATGGGCCTCAAATGCTTTTGTCAGACCGAGGAACTTCCGAATGTATCGCATCCCTGGAAGTGTCACTTTAACTTTAGAACCGATACCCTTGTCAACGCGGCATCAAAGGAATTTCGCAATAAAGTAAAAACAATGCCAACACCAACGTCAATAAGGAAATCAGGAGCCCGGGTTTGAACCACTCCATGAAAGGAATATGCTTCTTAAATTCCTGTTCCAACATGCCCATCGCCACGATATTGGCCGTGCTTCCGATCACTGTAAGATTCCCAAAGAGCGTTCCGCCGAAGAGCATCCCCCACCAAAACGGATACGTATAGACACCGGTATCTTCCAGAGAATGCAGGATCGGAATGAATGCAGCGACAGCCAACACATTATCCAGGAACCCTGTCAGGAGGCTGATCGTGCCCGAGAAAACAATCAAAAGCAAAGTTTCATCATGACGCCCCACGGCGGCCATCCCCTCCGCAATCCGTTGGGTGACTCCCACATATTCGAGCGTTCCAATAGAAGCAAACAGTGCCATAAAAAATGCCAAAGTCCACCAATCGACCCGGCGTGTAAAAAAAGACCGGGCATCTCCACGCTCGATAAATAACACCACCGAACCCGCCAAAAGGGCCGTCGCCAGCAACAAGGTGTTTTTTTCAAGCCCCAGAAGTTTCTCAAAAGAAGCATGAAAAACAAGACCGAGGACGGTCCCGATAAAAAGAATCCAGCAAAGCCGGATATCCCCTTTCTTATGAATCATCTCCCCCGCCTCGTTGACCGCAGTTCTTTCTTCCCTCATATTCTTTTCGATCTCCCGGAGACTGGAACCGAACCATAGGAAACAAACCGGAATACTCAGGATCAAAAGCACAAGAGCGATCGGAAAAGCCCAGCGAAGAAAATCGACAAAGGTCAAGTGCCCCCGCATGGCAATCATAATGCCAATGGGGTTGCCGATGGCCGTGGCACTACTCCCGATATTGGTCGCAAAGACGAGCATTAACAAAAACGGAATGGGATTGATTCCGTAGCGGCGGCATAAATGAAACATCGCGGAGAGCATAAAAAGAATGGATACCACCTCTCCCACAAGGGCTGAAGTGAGGGCGGCCAGGCAAATCATGACAGCCATGAGCAGATAAGGCCGTTTCCCGATACGGTCGACAACGCGGGCGATCAAGTATTCAAAAAAGTGTTTTTCCTCCATGAAACCGATCAGGATCATCATGCCGACAAGGAACAGAATGATATCAAGACCGGCAAATTCAATCACATGACGGATATCCAAGAGGTGCGTGGCCAAAAGAAGGGCAATTCCGCCATAGGCAAACGCAAGCCGAAACTGCCAGTAAAAAAGTGTCCCGCAAATGACAAGGAGAAAAACGAGCACGGCAATAATCTGCTGGGCGGTAAAGTGATATGCGCCCAAGAGTAAGGCAACCGCAACCAGGATGAAAAAGATAGATAACGGTTTTTGGAATGGCACCATCCACATGATCCGTTTCGGAATCCCAAATTTTTTTCTGACACGTTCAGTTTTTGAACGTGCCGTCCTGCGATTGTTCTTTCAATACCACGCCGTAGGAAAATATCATCAGTAATATGATCATGCACCAACTCGACACCAAAAAAATCCAGCCAATATAACTCATGCGGGAACCCTATGGCGGATCACATGCCGCTTTTGCCAAGCGATCCAAACAAGGACAATAAAAACCAGAAAAATCAAGACGATAAGAAAACGCGCAAACCAAACGTAGGGATAATTTTCTTTGGGGACATTGCGCATCAAAATCACGCCGATGCCGTCCTGAAAGAACCAAAACCCCATGAGGAGAAGCAAATAAAGAGGTGTTACATATTTCATAATCGGATAAAAGATCTTGGGCATACGGATGTCGGCACCCGCACAAATCTCCTTCCAGGCATTTTTAGACCCAAAGACCCAAAAAAACAGAACCGTTTCAATGATGGCAAACACGACAAGACCGAACGTCCCGATCCAGAAATCCATCTCGTTTAGAAAACCGTATTTGAGAAACAAAATAATGGGTTGCGCGAGAAAGAGCATGGCACTGCCGATCATGAGAGCCGCTTTCTTCCGCTCGATCTTGAATTCCTCCTGCAGAAATGCCATCAAGGGCTGAGCCATGGCCACCGAAGATGTGACGCCCGCCAGAAATAGGAGTAAAAACCACATCGTTCCAAGTAGATTCCCCAGCGGCAAGTGCTGAAAGATGATCGGCATCGCGAAAAATCCAAGATCAAAGGCACCCCCGGCGGCAATCTCCTGAGTCTTTTGAAGACCAAAGAAGGCCACAGTTACAGGAATCGCGATCGATCCGCCGAGGATGACCTCTGCGAATTCGTTGGTGCTGCTTGTGGCCAAACCAGAAACCACCACGTCATCCTTTTCTGATAGATAGCTGGCATAAGTCTGAATGGCTCCAAAACCGACG
Source organism: Candidatus Omnitrophota bacterium (assembly GCA_023819025.1). Classification (GTDB taxonomy): domain Bacteria; phylum Omnitrophota; class Omnitrophia; order Omnitrophales; family Aquincolibacteriaceae; genus JAMWDC01. The sequence goes on from JAMWDC010000147.1 coordinate 5,543, forward strand.
CTCAAGGTGAAAAAGATTTGGCCGGTAGCCGCAAACCATACTTTGCTATCCTTCAGCATCTTAAAATCGGGATTCCATATATAGCCGAACCCGTTCAATACGTTCCGGTCGGGATAATTCGGATCCGGCGTCCCTAACGTCACAACCCGAATGACAAGAATGATTCCGAAGAGAATAATCATGGGGATCGCTATATTCGAAAGCATTTCAATCCCTCTAGAGATTCCCCGGGAAAGAATCCAAACCGTCAGCCCAAGGGTGATGAAGAAAAACAAATAGGCGGTGCCGAAGCCATTAAAATAGATATTGACGACCTTCCCTTGATATCCCGATAGAAAATCCACCATACCCTGATAATTCAGGATTCCC
>JAMWDC010000148.1 GCA_023819025.1 Candidatus Omnitrophota bacterium
AGACGGATATCCCCGGACTTGCCACGGTGGAGTTCGGAAACAAGATCCGCGCCGTCATCCATGGTCACATGGGGCTTGTGGGCCAGGCAGGCATAGATATGAGAATAGTAAGTTTTATGGTCTTCGCCCTTGATGGCAAAGGTCCGGATGCCGTATTCCCGGACGAGCGCAGCAGCCACATCATCCTGGGTACTTAAGGGATTGGAAGCGCAAAGCACCACGTCCGCACCGCCCGCTTTCAAGGTCAGCATCAGGTTGGCGGTTTCCGTGGTGACGTGAAGACATGCGGACAAACGCAATCCCTTCAAGGGTTTTTCCTTTTCGAAACGTTTCCGGATCAAGGCCAGGACCGGCATCATCCGGTCAGCCCATCGAATACGCTTACACCCCTGAGGCGCTAAAGAGATTTTCTTGATATGAAACTTCATTAGAATCCTTCCCTTTCGAATGATCTTTGATTTTCAAAACCTTTCTGAGTTTGGGAACGCTGTCGAGTTTCTCCCAGGTAAACCCTTCTTCGTTACGGCCGAAATGCCCGTACGCCGCGGTCTGCCGGTAAATGGGACGCCGCAGATCAAGTTTCTTAATAATCCCGAGCGGCGTGAAATCAAAAATCTCGCGGACTGCGGCGATAATCTCCTCGTCGGAAAATCGGCTCGTGCCAAAGGTATTGACCATCAACGACACGGGTTCGGCAACTCCGATCGCATAAGCAACCTGGAGCTCGCAACGCTTCGACACGCCGGCCGCGACCAGATTCTTCGCAACATAACGGCAAAAATAGGATGCAGAGCGGTCCACCTTCGATGGGTCTTTGCCCGAAAAGGCACCTCCGCCGTGGGCCCCGAGACCGCCGTAGGTATCTACGATAATTTTGCGACCCGTCAATCCGGTATCACCGTGCGGACCGCCAATCTCAAAACGACCAGTCGGATTGATGAAAGTCTTCGTGTTCACTGATAAAAATTTTGCAGGGATCACTTTTTGGATGACATGCTTTTTCAGATCCTTCTCGATCGTCTTCATCGGAACATCCCCGGCATGCTGGGCGCTTAGAACCACGGCCTGGACCCGAAGCGGAGCGCCATTGTCGTATTCAATGGTAACCTGACTCTTCGCATCCGGCCTGAGATAAGGAAGGATTCCTTTTTTCCGGACCTCGGACACGGTCCGAACGAGACGATGCGCAAGAAGAATGGGTAACGGCATGAACTCCGGTGTTTCATCCGTGGCATAACCGAACATCATCCCCTGATCTCCTGCACCACCCTTATCGACCCCCATGGCAATATCCGGAGACTGTTTCTGCACGGCCGTCAGAATTCCGCAGGTCTGGTAGTCAAACCCGAATGCGGCATCCGTATAACCGATCTCGCGGATGATATTTCTGGCAATCTGAGGGATATCGATTGTGGCCTGGCTTGTGATTTCACCGGCAATGATCATCATCCCCGTGGTGACCAAACATTCGCAAGCCACACGGGAGGCGGGATCCTTTTCCAGACAGGCGTCCAAAACCGCATCGGATACCTGGTCGCAGATTTTGTCAGGATGTCCCTCACTGACCGATTCCGAAGTAAAAAGATGACGTGATGTTCTCATGTGAATGGTTTCCTTTCCTTATGAACCCTGCTCGAGCGTTGAAGAAAGCTCGTTGGCCTTTTGATAGGAGGCTAAATCCCCGATATCAAACCAAAAACCGGTGAGCGTGAAGGCATACAGACGATCGTTCTCGGTAAGCCACCGCATATAATGGCCGGGTTGGTCGGCATTATCGCTTTCCTGAAGATATCTGTCAAGCAGAACCCGTGTCTCGGCGGGAAGCCAATAAAGTCCGCACGAGGCGTAAGTGACGGGCGGGTCTTTGGGTTTTTCGAAAAAACCGGTAATCTCGCCGTCTTTGTTGAACTGGACTAATCCATATTGTTTGGCCAGTTCACGGTCCATGACATCATAAACGGCGATCGCAGCATGGGGTCTTCTCTTTTCAGCCCTCGCGACAAAATCCTGCAGGTCAAAGCCAAAAAGGTTATCCCCGGCAATGACCAGAAGATCCTCCGCACCGACACCGCCGGTTTTTAAAACAAAATAAAGATCGCCGATCGCTCCGAGCCGGTTTTCATTGGTCGTGGTTTGGTCATCCACCACACGAATGGGCCAAGGGTATTGGACGGCAGCGGACCATTTCTCAAAATGCGGAGCGAAACGGTGATTGGTGACAAGAAAAACACTATCGACCTTTTGGACCTCTTTCACCCGATTCAAAATCCATTCTAAAATGGGTCGTCGGCCGATCGGCAAAAGAGGTTTCGGCTGATCGAGCGTCAGAGGATAAAGCCGCGTCGCATATCCCGCACAAAGCAAGATCACTTTCATGGCAATATCCTTTAGATTTTTTTGATGGCGTCCAAAATAGGAATGGCGATCGGATCCACATGTTCCAACCGTGCCAGCTCGTAACTCACCCAGTCCCCCAAGATGATAAGTGAAAAAAGACGGGCCAGCGGTGTTTGGCCCCGGGTGGGAATCTCGATCACTTGTCCTCCCTGACGGCGAATATGATCTCGAGCAAACTTTCTCTTCCGTTTTAAACTTAACGATTCGTTGAGGTCTTTAAAAAACAAAACTACGGATTTGCCAAGCCATTTTTTCGGAAACTGCCAGCCTTCGATTTCATTATGAAACATCTCGGGCATGAAGCGGTGAGAAACCAGGGCCTTCGCGTTTTCCGCAAATTGGGTCCGCCACCTAATTGCGGCCGGTTCCATCAGACCAGAGGTGGCGTAGATGTGAAGCGGCCGGCCGCATACACGCCGGGCCAGGCGACGGGCCTCAGTCCGGGAAACCGTCCGAATCACGAAAATCGTTTCCCGGATCTCCCGTTCCCCATAGGAAAAACAACCGAGCCTTTTCAGCACCGGAAAAAGGGAAAAGGTCAAATAGCCGATCGAACAACGCGGTGGCATGCCCGGAGGCAACTTGATCAAGGGGGCACATCCGGATTGAGCGAGCCTGAAAAGTTCACCGCCTGAAGTGACCGCGAGAATTCTGGCATGAACGCGGATCGCCTCATTAAAAATGTCCAAGACCTCCCGGGTATTACCCGAATAACTCGAAAGAATCACGAGGGTGTCCCGACCGGCCCATTTGGGGATTGGCTTCCCCTGCTGATGCAAAACCAAAGGCATCCGGGAACGGTCCTTGAAAAGCACGCGCAAAATATCGCCGCTGATCGAAGATCCCCCGACCCCGCAAAACAGGACCGTGGAGAAACCCAACAAGTTCGCGGGCAAAGACAAACTGCGCCCGATCGCTAAGGCCTTCGGAATTTGATCCTCGAGATTGCGCAGATAGGCTTCCATCGACGACTTCATGACACTTCTAAATAACTCCGCCCTTTATGATACACACAACACACTCAAAACTAAAGACACCAGACAAAAGACTATCGATTAAATAAAAACTAAAGCCAGAATGTATGATTGACGAGCAGTATTTACAACTGCACTTTTCGATCTTTGGTCTTTAGTCCTTGGCCGTCAGCCGCTGTGCTTTGCTATTCAATGAGATCTTCGGCGATTTCTTTCAATTTCAACGTCAGATAATCCATCACTTCTCCGCCCGTCTGAAAACCCATAACGCGTTCCGCAATGGCCTGGGCATCCTTGAAACGGATCGAACGAATGACTTTCTTGACCTTCGGAAGCATCAAGGGGCTCGTGCTGATCTCGTCGATCTCCATCCCGACCAGCAAGACAGCGATTGCGGGGTCCCCGGACATTTCGCCGCAACTGCCAACCCACCGTTTCAGTCGATGAGCGTTTTCGACAACCTGCTTGATCAGCTTCAGGATCCCGGGATGGGTCGGCTCGTAAAGATAAGCCAATTTCTCGTTGACGCGGTCCACGGCTAGGGAATATTGAATCAGGTCGTTGGTGCCCAGGGAAAAGAAATCCGCTTCCTGAGCCAAAATGTCACTAGTCAAAGCGGCGGACGGAATCTCAATCATGACCCCGACCTCGATATCCGGATCAAAGGAGAGACCTTCTCTTTGAAGTTCCTGACTGCATTCCAGCAGTATTTCGTTGGCCTTTCTCACCTCCTGGACATTGGCAATCATCGGATACATGATTTTCAGTTTGCCGTGTGCGCTCGCACGCAGGATGGCGCGCAGTTGAACCTTAAAAATATCCACCCGGGTCAGACAGAAACGAATCGCCCGCCATCCCAAAAAGGGATTCATTTCGCGAGGGAGATCTAGGGAAGACAGAAATTTATCGCCGCCCAAATCCAAGGTGCGGATAATCACCGGATTCGGAGACATTTTTTCAGCCACCCCTTTGTAAACCTGGTACTGTTCCTCCTCCGAAGGGAGATCGGACCGGTTAAGATAAAAATATTCCGTACGGTAGAGACCGATGCCCTCGGCACCGTGGGATATCACGGACGGCAATTCGTCATGAAATTCAATATTCGCGGCAAGCACGATCCGCCGGCCGTCAAGGGTCTCGGCGGGTAAATGCCTGAATTTCTCGAGTTCCGTGATAATTTGGGTCATCCGGAGTTCTTCGCGCGTGTATTCCTCGATCGTGTTCTCATCGGGATCAACAATGACATATCCGTGGGTTCCATCCAGGATGATGGTATCGCCGGTTTTGACGGCATCGCGTATGCCCTCCAACCCGACCACAGCCGGGATTTCCATCGAACGGGAGAGGATCGCGGTATGAGAGGTCGGCCCGCCGATCTCAGTTATAAAACCAAGCACTTTTTCCTTGCTCATCGTTGCGGTTTCGGACGGAGAAAAGTCATGAGCGATCATGATCACCTTTTCCCGAATATCGCCAATCTCGATCTTGGGGACACCGCTCAGATTTCTCAGTAAACGTTTCCCGACATCGCGGATGTCCGAGACCCTTTCCTTGAGATATTCATCATCGATCTGGGAAAAGGCTTTGAAATACCGCTGAATCACCGTGGCAAAGGCATTCTCCGCATTTGTCTTTTTCTCCTTGATAATGGCAATCACATCTTCAATGAGGGTCCGGTCTTCCAAAATCAGAAGGTGGGCGTTGAAAATATCGGAATGATCGCGCCCAATTTGAGCGTAAATTTTTTTACGGATTCCGAGGATCTCGGCGCGTGTCAGCGTCAACGCATCCTCAAACCGGGCAATTTCGACCGGAACCCGATCGTCCGGGATGGAACTGAACGGAAACGAAAAAACTTCTTCGCTATGAAAAACAAATGCCTGGCCTTTCACAATGCCCGGCGAAACGGGAATCCCCCTGAGTTTTCTCATGAACCTTTCCCTTCCTCTTCGCCAAAATTTGTCGCGAATAGTTTGATAAACGCATCGATAGCCTGCCGGGCATCTTTCCCGGCCGCATGAACGGTGATCGAGGAACCGTTGCCGGCCGCCAGCGTCATAATTCCCATGATGGACTTACCGTCCACCTTCTGACGACCTTTATAAACCCGGATATCGGATTCGAATCGATTCGCCGTCTGGACAAAAAGGGCTGCCGGCCTAGCATGCAAGCCAAGTTTATTCCGAATCACAAAATGTTTCGAGTAACTTTTCTCTTTCTTCGATTCAACCATCTTTGTCTTCGATCACCCCACGGCAGTCGGGTTGCGGTGAGGTTGTTTGACACTGCCCGTTCGAATCGCAGATCCTTTTGTCCCTGGAGTTTCGCTCATCCCTTGTATGAATATTTTCAAACCCTCGCCAACTTCGTCATCTTGAAGTAATGCTCGAAAACAAGACGCGCAAGAAGTTCCGGATCGTGGCGGATCTGGTCATCGGCTTTCAAAATATTTCCTTCCACCACGGTGTAGCCCTTTTCTCGGATCTTATCCAGATTGAGATGGACTGGAACGGAATTCTTTTCGCGGTAC
>JAMWDC010000149.1 GCA_023819025.1 Candidatus Omnitrophota bacterium
ATGATGTGTAGCCCTCAACCACTCGGATACCAGGGAGATTTCCCTGAATGTGGATTTTTTCCAACCTTTGATCGGCTTAAACTCTTTTATCGATGTTGTCCCGGTCCCCAAGGTAGCGATATGCTCTTGATGGTGCACGGGCATGGGGAACACAGCGGCCGATATCAAAAATTTGTTTCATTCCTCAGGGATCAGAACCTTTCGCTTGCGATCTTTGACGTTCGGGGCAACGGACAATCGGAGGGTGAGGGTGCCTATGTTGAATCTTTCGAAGACTATCTGAAGGATCTAAGTTGCTTTGTCGATTTTCTTCGAAGACGTTTTCACAATACAAGAAGGATAATCCTGCTCGGCCACAGCCTCGGCGGGCTTATCGCGATACATTGGGCCATGAGGTACCCATGCGAGATCCAGACATTGATTCTCTCATCCCCGTGCCTTGGGGTTCATCTTCCACCTGGGATTGCTGGAATCAACCGGTTTCTCAATCGCTTTATCCCACATTTTTGTTATCGAAACCCGGTTTATCCGCCGCATTTGTCTCATCATCCTGCGGAAGTGAAAGCATACAAGGAAGACAAACTTATCAGACGAAAAATTTCTGTCCGCTTGTTGCATGAAATGCTAAGATACATGACAATCTTGGAGGAACAGGACGCCTTTCAATTTCCTTTCCCTGTCTATCTCTTGATGGGGGAACTGGAAAAGGTTGTTGACCCCAGAAAAACCGTAAGTATTTACGAGAAGATCAGAGCAGCGGATAAGGAAATAAGAACATTCCCAGGATTTTATCATGAGGTTTTCAATGAGCTCGGACAAGAAATGGTTTTTGATACGCTAAAATACTTCATTCAGAAGAGCCACCAAGTTCAGGGATAAAAAACCAGATTTCGGGATTTTATATTTGAGGAGCGGGCATTACGCGTACCGGTGCGAGTATTTTTGAGCCACCAATTTGGAGGATATGCGGGAGATTGCTCGCTTAGCATAGAAATTGTACACGCGAATACTCGCTGCCATCTTTTTATTGTTCTTGTCGCGTTAAATTCATTGGGCCCGTAGCTCAGCTGGGAGAGCGCCACACTCGCATTGTGGAGGCCACCGGTTCGATCCCGGTCGGGTCCACCAATCTCTAGCAATTCCCATAGCGCATGCGCCAGGTGGCAGGTTGGATCATTTTTTAACTTTTTAAAGCGCTTTAGCACGATATCTTTCCTGGAATTACCTCGAAAATTTAATGAATCAAAGTTAAAAAAAGTGCTAGTTCATTTGACATTAGAGGGTTTGCCATGTACTCTTTAGCAAGAGTTTTAATAAAGTTTAACTAGTGAATATTTAAGATGGTTAGCGCAATTTAAAATTTTAAAAAAAAAATTGGCATTTTAAATCGCTAAGACAGACGGACGGCAAATCCAAATGTTAGAGTGGCAAGAACGGAAAGCGAGGCCGTGGCTTCGCACGATCGCGTTTTTGACCGCCCTAGTTTTTACGAGTACAACCATCAGTTGGGCGGATGGCTCAAACCTGGCTGCTTCCGTTCTTCGGCAAGATAAGTTCCCCGCCGATTTAGTTTCCACCAAATTTCAAGCAAATCATAACAGCTCTTTAGATTCCTTTGATCTGCCAGATTCTGTCGGGCAGATCAAAAAGTCTTTTCAAGGCTCTCGAGATCGTATCGTCATCCATGTCCAGGATGCCCATGTCAATGAAGAGGCCCAGCTTAACATTGCCGGGGTTCTGAATTATTTCGTTCAAAAGCACGGCCTTTCCTTGGTCAGCCTCGAAGGAGCTGATGGGGATCTCTATACCGAAATGTACTCTTTCTTTCCGAATGAACAAGCACGGAAAAATGTCGCGGGTTATTTCTTAAAAGAGGGACGATTGACCGGTCCGGAGTATCTGGCCATTGTCCAGCATCGGAACCTCATGCTTTACGGTGTCGAAGATCCCCAGATGTATGAGGAAAACCGGAAGGCGTATTTAGAGGCGCTCGATTTTAAAGCCGAGGATGAAGAGATTCTCGCCCAGCTTGGGAAGATCTTGAAAAATATGGCGAGGTTTGTCTTCTCAGATACGTTGCGGGAATTGATCCGCCGACGCTCCGAGTTTCTGGAAGACCGCCGTGATCTTGCCGGTTATGTCCGTTATCTCCTCGACACGGCCGAGGCCCGCCATATGGCGGTTCATGACTATCCGGGTCTTCATTCCCTGATATCCTTGATCGAGCTCGAAAAAAGGATCGATTTCGAGCGGGCCGAGAAAGAAATCGAAAATCTGGCAGGTGACCTCAAAAACATCCTCTCCAAAGAAAAGCTCTCCAGGTTGCTCAACCATACCGTGGAGTTCCAGATGAAGAAAATGAGGCGTGCGGATTATTACGGATACCTGGAAGAAGAGATCCGGAGATTGCTGTTGCCAGCAACGGTCAGAAAAGACGCAGGGAAGGAGGCATCCCTACGAGAAAAATATGAAAACCTCCTTCAATATCTCCGGTACATGCGGCTTTACGATTCGATCGGCCTGGAAATCTTTGATGAGATCGAAAATCTGGAAAAGGGCATCAAAAACAAACTTTTCACTACCGAAGACGAAGTTATGCTCGATCGTCTCTTACGGATCTTCGAGATTTACCAAAAGATGTTTGAATTCTCCCTGACCAAGCAGGATGCGGATTTCTTTTACACCTATCGGGACGAGTTCTCCAGCAAGACCTTTGAACGGTTTCTAACACCTCTTTTTGCGAAATACCGTTTCTCCGACGGATTGCCGTCCGCATTGGAGATCCTCGATCGGGATCTCGGGCGCGTGGAGCGTTTTTATTCGCTTGCTCTCAAACGCGACCGGGTCCTGATCGAGAAAGCGGTTGAAAAGATGGAATCCTCGAAACAAACCGTCATGGCCATTGTGACCGGCGGCTTTCATACGCCGGGCATTGAGCAATACCTCCGAGAGCGGGATTATTCTTACCTGGTGATTGCGCCTCGGATGGCCAAGGAGATTGACGAAGCCAAGGAAACACAGCTTTACGAAGATGCACTTCGACAGAAACCGGTTCCCCTTGAGAAACTCCTGGTTGAAGCCTATTTCCAGCCGCGATCGTCGATGCTTAACGATCCTCGGTTTCAACTCGTTGCACCTCATTTGGTCATGAATCGTTCAAGAGTTCAGCGGTACCTCAGCCGTCTTGACGGACCGCAAAGGGAGGCCGGAATCGGCCAAGAGGGGGTACGTCAGGATGTTCAAGATGTTCACACGGGTCTTTATCTGAGGGCATTAACCTTTGAGACCATTTACCAAATCGGCCGATTTGACTTGGCGGTGAAGCAAATGTGCGATGCCGTTGACGCTCAAATTCCCGCAGCCGATCGCAAGGCGATTAAAAGCAAACTTATCGATCCTTATCAGGCAGGCGTGGTCGTTCGGTCCCAGGATGGGAATACTACAAAAATCTTTGTATCACCGAACCCCAATGCAGCCTTTTTCATGGCCAATGCCGTTTACAATTCCGATGCTGTTCATACCGGTACGGTCTTAGCCGATCTCGGCATTCGGTCTCACGGGCAGGTTCGATATCCTGATGGCAAGATGCGCATCTTTGCGAGTATTTCAAAGGATCATCTTCCTGCGGAGGTACTGGAAGAAATCGAGGCTGCTCATGCGCGAATTTCAGTAAGCGGGGATCAATCACTTCGTCAAAGACAAAAGGTCCTCCGCGATCTGTCTATTTTCTTATCCCAGGTCCGCCGGATGCGGAGCGATGTCAAAAAAATCCAATGGCGGCTCGATGAATTGCATCGCCGGCGGCTCGTGGCATCAAAACTCCAAGTGGCGGAGACGGACCGTTCCCTTAACGCAGTGAGACGTCGGCTCCATACTTTTGTAACGCGCCTGCATGTGTACAAAATCCGTCAGAGCGGATATGCGCGTTCCGAGTCAAGAGATGATGAAGAATTAAGGGACATACATCATGCACTTAGACAAGAGATAGATGCTTTGGAGTCCGAGGTGGTGGGATCCTTGAATGCCGAACTTGAAGATATAGGTGGGAAGATTATTAAGCAGTTCGAAATGTCAATGGATCGAGAACTTAAAAAAACGAAAGCCACTTTAGATGCTTTGAGTAAGCTTGAGAAGGATCGCCATAGGGGACGTCGAATTAGCAAGCAGTTGCAACAACTTAACGAATTTTTTGAGTCTGAAAAAACCAGGATGGATCAGAGCCTCAATAGTCTCGACTTTCCGCCGGATGAAGATGATCCTCAAATTCAAGCGCGTCAACTTTCTCAGGGGACTACACTTTTTGGCTCTAAAGCCGCATCAGACAGTTCGTTTGTTGCTTCCCTCCGCGGAATTCGCGCCAGGCTTCTTCAAAGGCGTCTGGATATCGTGAATCGCGTTCAAGATCAGTTGATGAAACTACTCGAGAAAATATCACCGATGCCTCCGACACAAACGGAAACAGTAATTGACCAAGAGCAAGTTCCGACACCTGTTTCAGAAGGACAAGGGTTGCAAGCTGTTCATCCTGATCGAGAAGCATTACCCGAAGGCAGAGAAGCTGTTGCAGAACAAGGTACAGTTCTTCGTTCCGAGGAACAGCCTACGTCCGCTCAACTTGAAGAAGCAGTACCTCCAGCTGAAAAACCGGCTCCGATAAAAGTGGAACTCCCTAAGCCTGCCCCCAAGACCATACGTGTAATTTCAGCTGAGGATCAACAAAAAATCAGGGCCGTTTGGAATTTTGCTAGACAGGTGATCCAACGTTCCGCTGCAATTACAATATCCATTGATCTGGAAGATCTTTTAGCAATCATAAAAGCTTTGATGGAGGCTCGGACTCGTCTAGAACTGTTCGGTGAGGTCGCAGCAACTTTGCAAGATGAGAGTAAAAATAAAAAGATATTGCTTGACCGCAAACATGAAATGCTCGAGAGAATCGACGCCGAAGTTTCCAGGCTCGTAGAAATTGTGGTCGATCAAATCCGAAAGGAATCGGCGGAAGCCGAAGACTTAAGACAAATTTCCCGGTCCTACAAGGCCCTTTCTCCAGCAAAAACACGATTGGTCAGTTTATATGTCAAAGAAGGACGGCCGCAAAACCCAGACCATCCCCTTAAAAAGGCCCTTGACCAATTGGAGCTGATTCTAAAATCACCATTGTTTCTGGCCGCAAAAACATCCTGTGACCTTTACACGATTCTTATTCGAAGCGGATCCAATCTGTCGCCGGCAGAATTAACATTGGCCCGGGGACACTTATCCAAACTCCGTCAATTAGCGGTGAATGTACCGGAAAAAGGCGAGATGATTGCAAAGGCAGTTCGTGCAATCGAAGAAGAATTTCCCTTTATACAAGGTCCCATAGCCGGTTCCTCGGCCGAAGTGATTGGGCAGGAATCCAAGCGTTGGTGGAGATTCGGTGCTGTCGGGGGGATTCTGGGATGGGGCGCCGCGACCTTTTCCGGCATTCTCCGATTGCGACAGAGGAAGGCCATAGGGGTATCCCAAGAACCCCAGAAACAAGAATCGGCACCGATGATCACGACAAGCGAAACACCCCAAACACGTGCCGAGGCAAGAGAGGGGGCGGAGGAGCTACGAAAACTATTCGGAGAAATTAGAAAGTTCAATGAACGTGTCAATGTAACGTTTTTCCCGAAGGAGGACGAGGTTGCCGAATTACGAAGCCAATATGAATCATTAAAGACTCGGATTGACGATTTAAAAAACCGATATCAGAGAGTTTCCCAAGACCCGAAATATACCAAGACATGGAAGGGTATCCTCCATTATCAAGATGTACTTCGTACGATCGATGAAAGGCTGAATGGGGAAGTGAAACGTTTGAA
>JAMWDC010000150.1 GCA_023819025.1 Candidatus Omnitrophota bacterium
GCCGGGAAGAGCACCATCGGTCTGGAAATTTTAGGTTTGTTGGGTTTCAAGGGAGGACAGCGGGTTGGGGGGAACATTGTAACCGATATCGCAGTGGAGAAAATGGCTTATATCCCGCAGGATCCCCTCGCCGCGCTGGATCCTCTTTTTTCGATCGGGCATCAAATGGGAGAAATGGCAGGCTCCAAATCCGAGATCGAAGATGCATTAAGGCGCGTCCATCTCTCCCTGGCAAAAATCAGTCTGAAGAGTTATCCCCATGAATTGAGTGGGGGAATGAGGCAGAGAGTTTTGATTGCCATGGCACTTTTGCGCCGGCCCATGTTGATCGTTGCCGATGAACCGACATCTTCACTAGACGTTACGCTACAAGCAGAGATCATGGAACTTTTCCGGGAGATTCGTGCTGCAGGGATCTCCTTTTTATTCATCACTCATAACCTGCCGCTTGCCGCGAGTTTTTGTGATCGTGTGGCCCTTCTGCGCCTCGGAAAGATCGTGGAAATGGGGGAGTGTCGCGATATTTTTCAAAATCCGAGAGAGGTTTATACAAAAACCCTTGTGGAATCGGTTCCTAAAATCCGGTTATGATCTGCGAAAATATTTTTGAATTGCACGCTGTTTCAAGAAGATTTTCCGTAAGACACGGCATCTTCCGGCGAGGCCCTGAGTTTAAGGCCCTTGAGCGGATTTCGCTGACATTGCGGCGGGGTGTTTTTACGGGCTTGGTCGGCGAAAGCGGGTCCGGCAAAACCACCCTTGCACGCCTCCTGGCAGGTCTTCTGACGCCGAGTGAGGGCGAGATTCTTTTTGAGGGAAAGTCGTTAACTCAATATCTTCCACGCCACAGCCGGCAATATTGGAAGAAAGTCCAAATGGTTTTTCAAAATCCGTACCTGACGCTGGATCCGAAATGGAGGATTCGAGAAATTATCGAGGAGGGAATTCGCGAGCTGGGTAGGCGGGAAAGAAATCGCCGCGTGGAATCCGCCCTCGCGAATGTTCATTTAAGCCGCGATTATCTGGGGCGTTTTCCCCATGAATTGAGCGGCGGAGAAAGGCAGAGGGTCGCGATTGCCCGAGCGATTGTTCTCTCGCCCGAATTTTTAATTCTGGATGAACCCACGTCTCAGCTGGATGTTTCGATTCAGGCGCAGATGATCAAACTGCTAAAGGAGTTAACGCCTGTATTTAGCGGCGGGATTCTATTTATTACCCATGACCTTGCGCTTGTGAGCTATTTGGTCGACGAGATCATTGTCTTGGGTGAAGGAAAGATCGTGGAGCAAGGGGAGAGGTCAAAAGTTCTCAAAACGCCGGAGGCCGAATATACCCGACGGTTGCTCAGTGCCGTGATTCCGTGGGACTAATCGGGAGTAGTACTAATCGGCAGATTCGAAAAACGATATCAAAAGGAGACAAGATGATGACACATTATGTGATTTTGGCAAATTTTACAGCAAAAGGGTTTCGTGCCGTCAAGGATACGGGAAACCGAGCCCAAGTCTTTCGTAGCATGGCCCAAAAGATGGGTGTGACGGTCAAAAATATTTTTTGGACGCTCGGCCGGTACGATGTGGTTCTCATCTTAGAGGCGCCGAGTGATGAGAAGGTGGCGGGCTTGATGATGAAATTGGGGACGTTGGGGAATTTAACGACCCAGACGCTCCGGGCGTTTACGGAAGAGCAAATCGAATCCTTGATTTCCAAGCTTTGAGAAATACGGAATTACCCGCAGTGCCATGCTTAGCTTCAGCCAGGCACCTGCAGTCATGCCCCTAAAATTCATTCCCCAAGAATAGGCAAGATATAGTCTTCCCTGAGTTTTTGCGGACTGGTGGGTTTGGTCACATACTCGCAGGCGCCATAGCGGAGGGCTTTATCCTTAGTTTCCTGTTGGTCAACCCCGGTGTAAACAATCACAATCAAGGATGGAAATTGGCGGACAATTCCCTTTAATACTTCGAAGCCGTCCATGCCGGGCATGCGAATATCCAGGATGAGCAAATTGGGACGGAATTGCCCGATCAGTTCCAGGCCCTTCTTTCCGTCGCATTCGTAGCGTGCGTCATAACCGGATTCACGGAGATATTCTGCCAGGACTTCGCAGATATCGTGCTCATCATCGATAATCAAAATTTTTTTTGCCATGAGAGTGCTCTTGCTTTCATCCTGCAGCCGTGCCTTTAATTTGTGCATCGGCCGCTCCGGCCGTATTCTTAAATCGATACCCGATGACCGTTTCCAGGTATCACGATCCTTGACCATTGAAACACGCCACCATAAATGCGGGATTACATACCCAGGGTCGGGCGGATGTAATTTCCCAGGAGGACGCGTGCATTAATAGGTTTGGCGATAAACTCACAAGCCCCATAAGCGATGGCCGTTTTGATTGTCTCCGGCTCTTTCATCCCGCTCAGGACAAAGATAATTAGACTGGGATATTGTCCGGCAAGATTTCTCAGCACTTCAAATCCGTTCGTTTCAGCCATCTTCAAGTCGAGGATTAAAAGATGGAGTTGAAGCTTTTCAAGCAACGTGAACCCTTGTTTGGCATTGATTGCATACTGGGTTTCATAGCCGGCCGCAATCAGAAACTCCGACAAGTCTTCACCGATTTCCTTTTGGTCATCGATAATAAGTATCTTTTTTGCATCGGTTACCCGTTCTCGCAGCCGCAATTCGTTACCATCCATTTCATCATCGACTTTCTTGCGGAAAAGCTTAATGCACCCGAAAATCGTGATGATGGCACACATCAGGAAGTCTATGGAGCCAGATTATGATTAACTCCTTTAAGATGTTTCTTAGATGCGTTATAATGCGTTCGTTTTCTTATGAACCAGAGTATTCTTGCCGATCAAAAATTAACCCCGATGATGGAGCAATACTGCGCCATCAAGAAAACCCTCTCTGAAGATACGGTTCTGTTCTTCCGGCTCGGCGATTTTTACGAGATGTTTTTTGACGATGCCATCCGTGCCTCCGAGATCCTCAATATTACTCTCACGGGCAGGGAAGGCGGCGAAGCCGGCCGGGTGCCCATGTGCGGTATCCCGTATCATGCCTTTCACGGCTATGTCCGGACTCTCCTGGATCATCAGTTAAAGGTTGCGATCTGCGAACAAATCGGCGACCCCAAACTGGCCAAAGGGCTTGTGGAAAGAAAGATCACCCGGATCATTACGCCCGCCACCTATTTGGATGAAGACGATAAAGGGAAGAACCTTGAATACATGGTTTCCATTGCGGGGGACGGTAAGTCGTATGCCGCGGCTTACCTTGATTTAGGTACCGGCGAATTTTACGTTCGGGAATTCCAGCCAAACCGCCTTCAGAGCGAATTAGCTCTTTTGAATCCCCGCGAAGTGATTCTTTCAAAGACGCTGGCTGAAAACCATTCATTGGTATCGTTTATCCGCGAGGCCCTGAATGTCAGCCTGACTATCTATGAAGATTGGGTCTTCGAGCCCGAGGAAGGCCTGCGGCATTTGACCGAGGGGCTTCAACTGGGTTCGAAGGCGAGTATCCCTTTTTACGACCGTCCCCTTGCTGTGAGTGCCGCCGGGTCCATCCTCTACTACCTGAAAGATCATCTTCATACGGGCATCGGCCACCTGAGGGTGCCCGTGCTTCTCGAAATTCACGATTACATGATCCTAGACCGCCAGACTCAGAAGAGTCTGGAACTTTTTTCAAATCTCAGCGGGAAGAGAAGCGGGGCCACGCTACTTTCGATCATAGATCAGTCACTGACTTCCATGGGGGGCCGTACGCTTTATCAGTGGCTGACCCATCCGCTTCTTCGCCGGCCTCAAATTGAAGAGCGACAGGACGGTGTGGAGGAATTCTACAAGGATCCGTCGTGGACACAGTCGGTCCGTACCCTTTTTCAGGGCGTGAAGGATATGGAACGGACCTTGAGCCGGCTGAACTATGGTGTGGCCAATGCACGCGATCTGGTGAATCTTAAGATTTTCCTGGTACGGGTTCCCCAGATTCAGTCGCTTTTGTCGCGCGCGAAAAGTCCAATTCTCAAGGATCTTTTGAAGTCGATCCATCCCTTCCCCGAGATCCGCGATTTAATCGAACGCTCTATCGTTGACACGCCGCCGTTATCCGTCAAAGACGGCGGGATTATTCGAGACGGTTTCCGGACCCAATTGGATGAACTGCACGGAATCGCTAAAAATGGAAAATCTTGGATCCTTGAGTTCCAGCAGCGCGAGATCGAACGGACGGGAATCAAATCGTTAAGAATTAAATATTCGCAGGTCTTTGGTTATACGATCGAGGTTACAAAGTCGAATTTGCACCTGGTGCCGCCGGATTATATCCGTCGCCAGACCCTGGCCAATGGAGAACGTTTTATTGTTCCTGAACTGAAAAATTGGGATGAGAAGATTTCCGGCGCTGAGGATACGATCAAAGTTTTAGAGTATGAAATCTTCAACGAGATCCGGCAAACGATTTTGAAGGATTTGGGGCCCCTCCAGATGATGGCCAAAGCCGTCGGGACTTTGGATGCGCTCGCCGCCTTAGCGGTTACAGCGATCCAGAAGCGGTGGGTACGGCCGGAAATTCAGGAGTCCGCGGAGCTCGTGATCCGCGGCGGACGGCATCCGGTGGTGGAAGCTATGCTGCCCGCTGGGCAATTTGTGGAGAATGATACGGTTCTGGACACCGGCGAAAATCAGCTGGTGGTTTTGACCGGGCCGAACATGGCGGGTAAATCGACGTACATCCGGCAGGTGGCTCAGATCGTGCTTCTTGCGCAGATGGGATCTTTTGTGCCGGCCAAGAGCGCGACCGTCGGTTTGGTGGACAGGATTTTTACAAGGATCGGCGCCAGCGATGATTTGGCTCACGGAGAGAGTACCTTTATGGTAGAAATGATCGAGACCGCGCATATCCTGCAGACCGCCACCGAGAGAAGTCTTTTGATTTTGGATGAGGTGGGAAGGGGGACATCCACTTTTGACGGTGTCAGCATTGCCTGGGCCGTGTGCGAGCAGTTGGCAACGGGTTCCGTGCGTCCGCGCACTTTATTTGCAACGCACTATCACGAGCTGACTCAGCTTGAAGATCATTTCCCATCCGTTAAAAATTACAATATCACGGTTCGGGAAACAAAAGAGGGCATTATCTTTTTACGGAAGGTGGTCCGGGGCAGTTCGGATCGCAGTTACGGTATTCACGTCGCGCGTCTGGCGGGGATTCCTAAGACTGTGACGGACCGCGCGGATGCAATTCTTCATATCCTGGAGAGCGAAAATACCGAAGCCACACAGATCATCGAAGGGAAAAAAGGTGCAAAAAAAGCCTTCAAGGACGACCGTCAGCCGACCCTTTTTGACCTCATTGTGAAAAACCATCCCATTGTGGATGAAATCAAAAATCTTACGGTGGAAGGCTTGACACCGCTTGAGGCCCTGAATCAAATTGCGCGGTGGAAGGAACGATTGAAGAACGAATGATTCGAGTCATAATACCATTGCGCGGAGTCCGCCAAAGATCTGTGGTGGACGACGACACAATCTTAAAACGAGATCCTGCGCTTCGCTCAGGATGACGGTGTACGATGGGTCTCTGAGAGGAGAATAAATATGGGACTCATTCATGTTTTGCCGGAAAAGATCGCCAATAAAATCGCGGCTGGAGAGGTCATCGAACGTCCGGCATCGATCGTTAAGGAGTTAATCGAAAATAGCTTGGATGCCGAGGCCACATCCT
This sequence comes from Candidatus Omnitrophota bacterium, assembly GCA_023819025.1. GTDB lineage: Bacteria > Omnitrophota > Omnitrophia > Omnitrophales > Aquincolibacteriaceae > JAMWDC01. Next base: position 5,737 of record JAMWDC010000150.1, read on the forward strand.
TGGAGGTCACAGTTCGTCACGGCGGGAAGAGTTGGATCCGGGTTGCGGATAACGGGATCGGCATGAGTGCGGAAGATGTGGAGTTGGC
>JAMWDC010000151.1 GCA_023819025.1 Candidatus Omnitrophota bacterium
TCATCGCCAAGATCCTGGCTAGTAGCGGCACATTGGCCTGGGCGGCATCCAGCGGGATCTCATAGCGCTGATATCCCAAACGAGCCAATTCCTCGGGCGTTGCTACGGGGGTCAATTCGATGCCCCGCACCTCAGCGCGGGCACTATTTTCACGGTCAAACTGCTCGCGGGACAGGCAGACTGTTCTCATCCCGAGGGCCATTTCTTCATCATTCGCCAAGCGGCTGACCCACATGGCTCCGATCGGCAAAGAGATACCTCGGGAATCCAAATATTGATGGAGCACAAGACCGGCATTGCGGATCCTATAAACAGACGACTGGGTCTCCTGCGCAAAAGGATCTTTTGAGCTCCAACCCAATCCCAAACCGGTCTGGACACCGTAAAGTTTATGGGCTCTTCCCATTTTGAAAGCATCGGTGTAATTTTTCACGTCGTCATAAGGATAATCTAGGAGCAATCCGATCCAGGAATCATGGAAATATTTCTCGATGACATCCTCCAAAGAAACCCCGTCCGGAATATCCCGTTGCCACTTGTCAGCGTTCTGGTGAATCTTTTGAGCCACAACCTCACGCCGGCCGACAAAAAGACCATCCTGAACCTGAGCTGCAACAAATTCCTTTTTATTTTGACGAATTTTGCCAAGGACTCCTCCGAGGATCTCCGCCTCACTTTTGCGACCAGCCGCCCAAGCCCTAGTCGTGATCAGGATTCCGGACTTTTCGCCGATCAGCACGAGTGCGAGAGGGAAAAAGGTTGAGGTTCCGATTTGCTTATTCTCCCACAGATCCTGCAACGTAGGCAGATATTCATTTAATATGGCCTGTTGTTCCGTACTCAACGAATCGGACCCGCCGGGCACCAAATCAGCAAGGGCCCCGCGTTCCTTATCATTGACGACATCCTCAATATCCTCAGGCATTGCCATATGAAAGGCATCATAGAGCGCACGGATGCTCTGGAGGGCCTCCATGAGTTTATCGAGATCTTTTTCGGACTCGGCACGGCCGAGTTGTTCCATTGCCAGCCCACGGAGATGGGCAGGATAGTTGAGAATCAGTTTGTTCAAACCCTGTTCCTCGAAAGATAAATCTGCACCGAAACGGGCATAGGATTTCTTCAACCTTTGATAATTCTCACGGGCATCTTGATAGGCCATTCCGAGATTGATCCATGCATAGATGTTCGAGGCCATTGCTGTATCGTGCGGGAGATGCCGCATGGCCGAATAAACCTTCTCGATCCGTTGGATGGCGCGGCGGATCAAAGACCGACCTTTTCGGAATCGAGGATTCCACGTACCCGGGCGTTTGGCGTCCAATTCTTTGAGTTCCAATTCGTCGATCGTATCCCGGAGTTTTTCCATCAGAGGCTGACTCGTATTGTTCACGTTGGGGATCTTGCCTTGTTGAGCGTCCCGAAGAAGTTTAAGGCGGGCCGGGGTGAATTTGTCCCGCAACACATCAAACAAATTGACCGGACCAAGTCGGAGCGGCGAGGCAGCACTCTTCCTAAGAGCGCTAGCGACAAGATCAAGGTTATGAGATTCCTCAATCGCACCTTGAACCCCCTTAGCCGATGGCAAAGTTTCGTCTGGGGACATCAGTTCAACTTCCACTCCCGAAGGCTCCACCCTCAAGGCAGGAGATTCCATGGCAATCCGTAAATAGTCAACCAGCCGGTTATCTGTTTCCGTATCAGCATAATCAAGATAACTCCACAAAATCTCCATGGCCATTTGCCCGTCTGCGTCTGGATCCGCCACCGAAAGACCCGTAAGAAATGATTCCAAAACACTGGGCTTCGACAAATCCATCTTCCTCCAAACACTGAGGTATTGATTGTAACGGCTGAGCTTGGCTTGCTCGGCCGTTACATCGGGTAAACGGAGCTGCAATAACCGAGCACAAACAAGCAAATAAGGCCTCGCATCAAATTGACCTTTCCAGAATCTTCCCCATTCTCTTAAGAATTTCGCGACCCCGTCAATCGTCGTACCGGGAATAAGCCCAACAAGTAAGTCATCCAGAAACTTCCTCTCATTGACCTTCGTAATCTCATTGATCGAACCGCGAATTTCGGGCGCATAGATTCTTTGAAGACGTTTCGCTAGTTCCGGATAATCCTTTAAGATTTCGGGAAGCTCAGCTATTCTTATAATCTGTTCCGGTTGCAGGAGGGCCCTTTCCCCAAGTTGCACCAACTCACGACTTTCCTCAATTATCTTATCCCAGACCATGGCAGCCGCCCGCCGAACCCGCGCATCCTTATGCCTAAGAAGTTCTGTCATGAGTAGGAGTGCCTCCGCCCTGCCGGCAGCAAGCTCCAGCCGGAAAGATTTCTGCAAACTCTCAATCGCTCCGTCTGTATTCCTGTCAGCCAAGATATCCTGAATCGCCTGAACCCCATCAAGAATTCTGACCTGCTCAACATCCCCCCTCTCGTCCGTCTTCCGCACTTCGGAGCGGGTGGAGGACTCTTTAACGACAATTCTTTGACGCTCTACGGTAATTTGATAACCGGCTGGATTCAGTGCCTCATTGATTTGCCCAATCGCGACTGACAGCGGTTCCTCGAACCGCAGTTCACCGTTCCCTTTTTGGATCTCGGTTTTTAATTGGTTTAAAAAATCCCGAAATAAATGTTCCAAATCCTTCTGCACGGGGTTCAATGAGGCGGCTATCCACGCGACATCTATCGCCAGAGGACCGATAACGCCGTCTGCGGCAAGAGGCCGCGGCTCGATATAGGCCTGATCCGTACTAGCTTCCCAATAAAACTCGAGAAGGTCGTTCATTATTTCTAATCTTTGCTTCCGTACTGCTTTCTCATTTTCGGAATCAGGCTGGATAACAAAAATCATTCTCTTCACAAATGAAGCAATGTGTGTCATAACATTAAAAAGTCTCTTGCCGACTTCTATTAATTTACGACGCTGGCTATCCCGGCCCAATGCCGCAAGCTGGCTGTTAGATAAGGTTCCAGCGAGCCAAGCCACGGGATATAATTTGAAGCATTCCTTAAGATGTCCTGCATTAACGTGGGCCCGGATCGCGGGAACAGCCATCAGGGCCAAAATCCCCCGCAGAAGATTGGTGGCCAACCTGAGGCGATAAGTTAGTTTGGTAAGATCCGTTTCGATCGGCTCTGGATTTTCCAATATGTTCAGGCATTCAGCCGCATCGAAACTGTTAAGGGCATTGACTAGGAATTCGAAATCCTGAACGCTCAAGACTGACTGGTTGTCGCTTCTGGCTAATTCCTCCAGTGCCAAGGGCTCCATCCCATGGATTACCGAAAAAACAATTTTCCTAACATGGTTCCTTGTCACTTTATCTCGATTGGCAGGGTTCTTTACCAAGGCTCCGAAGATAAAGGCCAAAGCGCTTGTACGATGAATTCGGGCCATATTTTTCATGACGGACTCTAGGATATTGCCGAGGGCGGTATTCCCAGGAGCCATATCATCCCATAATACTTCGGGATAATCCTCATCTTCTTGGATATTGGCCTGAAGGAAAAATGCTCCGATCCCCCCGCCGAAGGTTAAAGCCTGATCGATATTTTCGCTTGTCGCAAGATGGGACCAAGTCTCCGGCCGGGCATGTCCGCCCACTGTAATTTCGGTAATGACACGTTTGATTCGTTCTACTGCAGCGGGATCCTCTTCTTTCGTCTCAAGCCAATCCATGAGTTTTCCCAGATGACTCGCATTAAAACCATTCGCGAGGGCATCCGTATTGATCAAATCGATCAAGGCTTGAGGCGCGTCAAGCTTGCCTTTATCCAAAGCATCCATGGCTTCATCGACATTCTGGTAGGAAGGCCGATTCGTCTTACCCACCCTTCCCTCCCGCACCTCGGAGCGGGCAGTCGTCTTCGTGGCGGGGGCGGCATCGTAGGGTTGAGGCGTTCGGTCGGGTATTCTTTTCATACGAAAAAGGCTTTCCACCGCCTCCTTGCGCACTTGTCCGCCGTCCGTGCGGCGCACTTCAGCGCGCTGGGTCACAGTAGCTTGCTTTCCCGAAACCGAGGGACGCCGGGTGGTTTCGATAAGTCGCGAAGCGGGGTGCTCAATGGCATCGAGATCGGCCTTGAACTGTATCGCGGTTCGAGAGTTTGGATTTCTTAGTAAGTACTGCCCAAATTCTTCGATAAAATCTATAAAACCTTCAATTCCGGACATATCCCGGGAGGCGGTCAAAATGATCTGATTCTCTTCTGTCTTTGGTTCTACTTCCCCCACCAATCTCCTTCCCAACTCCAACTCGCTGATGGTCCGCGCGTAAATTTCACTGACAAGGTCGTGCATTTTATAGGTATCCTGATTCTGTGAAAGTGCATCTAGAACTTTGAAGCTATCAAATTTTTTCAGGAATTCTTGGACAAACGCCCCCCCTCGTTTTTCTTTTGAAAGGAATTCAAGTAACCTAATGAAGGTTTCGATTTCCGCCTCGCGGAACTTATCACCGTGTTTGCGATAGACCAAGGCGTGGTAGAGTTCATGCGATAATAGCGTGGTAAATTCAACTATTTGATCATACGAAAAATCCTCAAGGTCAACTTCGCTTTGATCACTTTGTGTGGACAAATAAATTGTTTTATCGGCATACCTAAAAATACCGGTTATTTTGGGTGGCAGTTTCAATTCAGTTCTTATCTTTTCGAATTTGTTTTGAGGCAACCATTGCACGGGGATGCCGTGCGATTGTGCGTGTTCAAGCAGATTTTTGAATCGATTTCGGTAAAAACCCGTGCGTGGATGTTCTTGCCGACGACGTTCCCTCTTTATTTTTTCTTCCTCCCGTCTCTTGGCTTCTGCATCTTCATATCGAAGGACCCCCTTAACTACACCTCCGAATAAGACTGCTGAAAGTCCAACTCCGAGAATACCCAAGGCGTTCCTGCGGGTGATCTGTCGATCGGTCAACCTGCCGCGCACTGTCGATTCACGCACTTCCGCACGGCGCTGCTGTTCCGGAAGCTGTCCCCTCGGGCGGCTGTCCCCTGTTGTTAAAAACTGTTTCAAAAATTCATACGCGGCGGGAAATTTTTCCGCAAACCCACGGGGATCCAGAAAGGCCATGGCAAAGGCCTGCGCGACAGCTTCATGGCCTATATTATTGAAATTATTTTCTCGTAAAAATGGTCTATGATTATCCGCTGGGATGACGTTGGGATCCGGCTCGTTAAAAGCCGCGGCGACAATCTCCTGGATGACACGAGCCTCAGCATCCGCAAGTTTCAGCGAAATGCCGAGTTTTTTATCCAAGAGATGCCCCGCCTCATGGACAACCATTTCCTGTTCTTTCCCAGCTGCCGATCTCAATGTCGCGCGGATATCGATTCGGTTTCTCCCTAGACTTGCCGCGCCATCCGCAGGCAATCCTATACCAACACCCGCTTCTCGCTTCATACGTTCCAGTCCGTCCCACTCTTGATCAGAAACTTCCCGAATGCCGATGTTATTTGCACGCAGCAAATCTTTCATAGGCGCGGGCAGATTCTTCAACAGCGGATGTTGGGGAAATCGATCTCCTGCGCTGTCAACAAATGACTCTTCGTTCCAAGGCGACTGAAGTTGAGCTTGAGCATCTTTGTCTAGCGTAGCGATTTGATTTGAAGGTCCTTGCGGCGTTTCGGGCTGCTCGAGCGCTCTTTGAACAACATCCTCCATCGGCACTTCTAAATCGCCTCTGGCTCCTTGCAAATCTTGCGACTTGAGAGCCTCCCCGACTTGATCTGCGGAAT